>JBEKGL010000094.1:0-9708 GCA_050012815.1 Thermoguttaceae bacterium | reverse complement strand
CAAGGTGAAAATCAAATAATCCTGGAATTGACTCTAAACCAGAACCCGGACGCTGCTAGAATTGCCCGGGCCTTGGCCGATCGGCTCGTTAGCGAGTATCAAACTTATTGGACCGTCGAAACGCGAAAGGCCTATCTGGCTGTTTCGTCTCAGGTCAATCAAGCACAAAAAGCCCATCACCAGGCCCAGGAAACGCTCCTGGCATTTAAAGAAAATTTTACCACACAAGAAAAAACGTCAATCCAACAACAGCCGCCGAAAACTCAAACCGATCAACAATCCACTGAACGTACAGCCGATAATCCGGCCTGGATCGATCTTGATCGCAAACTCAAATCGCTTCGGCGACAGGAAGCGGCAATGCTTGTAAACAAAACGCCGTTGCACCCGGACGTTCAAGATATTCGCGGCCGGATCGCCGATTTCGAGCGGCAAGTCGCCTCCACACCGCGTTTTGCCGCCGAACCTCTCACCAATAATTCGTCGCGGGGTTTGATTTTTCCCCCCCAGGTTAAATCGTCGCCCTTAATAAATGAAAAGGAAAACCGGGAAATCAATTCCCGAAAAAACCTCGCCTCCGCCGATCAAAATCAATCCGCTGAAACTCTCAAACAATTGCAACATGCCGCTGAACGCACCGAACAGGAATACCTGGAAAAACTGTTTTGCGAACAAAAACTATTTGAGGTTTCCCGGAATGAACCGATCTTTTCAGTCCGCGTGGAGACGGTTGCCGTCGCAAACACGGCGCCCGGATCCAATCGGGGATTCATCGAGCTGATGTTGTGTTCCGGGTTTGCCATGGCCGTGGGAATAGGTGTTTTTTCCTCGGGGCTTACAACCCAGCCCATGCTGGCCTCAATTGCCGACTTGGAACCCTTTTTGCCGGTCCCGATAATTGGCGTGATCCCGGGCAAAGACCGATCAAGCGATCCTATTGCCCGCCGCTGCCGCCGGGCGATTCTTCGCTGGACAATGATTCTGCTGGGAGGATTAATAATACTGGGAAGTGGCATGGGCGTGTATTGTTATATTATCCGCCTGGGGTAATAAGTTCCCATCTTTCCCGCTTATCCCTTATTTCCAATCAAAAATCCCCCCTCATAATTCACTTCCCGACAGCCGAATTGATGCTATGGGCGATTGCGCCCTCATAAGATTAAATAGTGCAAATCTGCGCGATTTGATCGATTAAATAATCTGTTAAACATAGAGAAAATGTGCCATGTACGGGGCCTTTTTTGCCTTAAAAAAACAACCGTTCGCCTCAGTTCCTCAAACGGACCAGTATTTTCCCGTCGCAAGCATCGAGGCCGCGCGCGTGGCCCTAAGCCGGTGCATTGAGCGCGGCGAAGGAGTGGGCATGGTCGTCGGTCCCACCGGAACTGGCAAGTCGCTGCTCTGCCGCTTGTTGGCCGAGCAGTTTAAGACGACTTTCCCCATTGCCGAGCTCTCGTGCGGCCGATTGAGCACGCGGCGATCTTTATTCCAGGCGATTCTCTATAAATTAGGACAGCCCTATCGGGGCATGGACGAGGGTGAACTGCGTATCGCCCTGGTCGATTATTTGACCCTGGGAAAAGCGCCCTATCGGGGAATGGTTTTGATTGTCGATGAAGCCCACACTTTGCCGCTGCGTTTGCTCGACGAAATCAGAATGATGACCAACCTGGCCGGGCAGGGGCGCCCGCTGGTACGTTTAATCTTGGCTGGAAACGGCTCCCTGGAAGAACGTTTCGCCAGTCCGAAAATGGAGTCCTTCAATCAGCGGATTTCCACGCGCTGTTATTTGGAGGCCCTTAGCCGCGTTGAAACTCAAGATTATATTCACGCCCAGATCGACCTGGCCGGCGGGTGCGGCGTCGATGTGTTTTCGGAAGACGCTTGCCAGAGCGTATTCAAAGCCACCGACGGCGTGCCCCGATTGATTAACCAGCTTTGCGATCACGCCCTGCTGCTGGCTTACCTGGCCGGCAGCCGGATCGTCGAGCCGGCGCAAATCGAAGAGGCCTGGGCCGATTTGCAGCAATTGCCAACCCCCTGGAACGGCGACAAACAACAAGAACAGTGCGGAGTGATCGAATTCGGCCGGATCGACGACTCCGCCGATGATACTTCCGAACAAACCGCCGCCGATAATTCCGAATTTCCCTCCCTAAGGGTGGCCAACGATTTTGATGAAGTCGAGGCCGAATTGTCCCATGTCTGTCAGCAAATCGAACGCATCGAACAGACGCCGGACAAGAGCGAAGATGATTTTCAGCCGTTGGGGACCATCAAGCCTGAAATTGAACTGGTTCTCACCGATACCGATCATCCCTTTAATGAAGCGTTCGAACACGAAGAGGTCATTACCGACCGTTATGCCGTCTCGACACCCGTGCCGAATCCAATTTTGCAAACGCCAAGGGCAGTGGAATCAGCCACATTGGAACCCGCCACAGTGGAATCCGATATGTTGGAATTCGCCACATTGGAACCCGACACATTAAATTCCACCACAGTGGAATCCGCCGAATCGCCTGTTTCGGTCATCAATAATATAGAAAATGACGCCGAGCCCCAGCCGAACAAATCCCGTCCCATTGCCGCCGTGCGCAGGCATGAATACAGCCGCCTGTTTGCTAAACTTCTCCAAGGGACTTCCCCATGACCCGGATGCTGGAGGCGCTAAAGCAAATCGAGGTAAAGCGGCCGCCCCCGCAACCGCGGACAAATAAGCCGCCGGTGGAAGACAGCCCCTCGACGCGCGTGTCCGTGCAGACGTCGGCGAGGATCGAATCGGAACCCCCGGATACCATCGAAGATCCTTATGATGCCGAATTGCCCGAATTGCATCCTGTTATCCAAGAAGAACTGGATCGACTGCGTTCGTCTCCCGTGTTGGCTAAAGAACCGAGTGCCGGCCCCCTGACATTGCAAGACGCCATATCCGATTCTTCATCGATCGACGAAGCGCTGGCCAGGGCCGAATCGGCGGTAACCTCCGCGCTAATACCCGAAGAACCGGATATTTACGAAGAAATGTCCCAATATATTCTCACCCAATTAACGCCCGGCCTGCCTGCCGCATTGCTGTTTACCAGTCCCGGCGGCGGACAAGTCGGACAAACGGAAACTCTACATTCGCTGTCAAAAACAATAGGGAATCATCTCAATGGGGAGGTGTTCGTGTTGGACGCCTTGCCGGATAAAGACAAGATGCAAAATGAAAAAATACCCCGTATTTCCGGCAATTGGAATTATTCGCTCGAAAAACTAAAAACGCGGTATCAATTGGTGCTCATCGACGCTCCTTCATTGACCAACGCCCAGACATCCGCCATGATTTCCAGTTGCGACGGCGTATACCTGCTCGTCAGGCTGGGTTATGCAACGCCTTATGACGTGTGCGAGTCCGTCAGAGTAATCCAACAATCCGGCGGCCGCCTGCTGGGGTGCATAGCAGTCGGCGATACACGATTATAATCGTCTTCGTGCAAATTGTTCCGCCTGGCCGACGATATCCAGCCCGGCCGTTTTGCTCCATGCCGCAAGCAGCTTTTGCGAGATTTCGCCGGGTAGGCCGCCGCCGATGGGCCGGCCGTTGAACCGCGTAACCGGCAACATACACATAGGCGTGCTGGTTAATATGATTTCATCAGCCGCGGCCAAGTCTCCCACTCTAAGATCGCACTCTTCACAGGCAATGCCCAAGGAACCGGCAATTTCAAATGTCACCGCCAGGCTGATGCCGGGGAGAATTTTCTCAAACGGCGGCGAAATCAATCCCCGGCCCTTCCGATAGATCAACACGTTGGCCGTCGATGCCTCCGTGACATAACCTTCACGATCGAGTAATACCGCCCGGGCGCCGGGCTCTTGCTTAATGGCCAGTTTATCGGCCAAATAATAGTGCATCCGGCTGCGGCATTTAACATCCGGCGGCCAGCATTGCCGGGCAACTTGCTCGATCGGAGTAGTAACCAGGGCCTGCCCGGCGCGATATTTCTCGGCCCAAAGATGAAATGGCAGCGGATACGAGTGCATGCAAACCGTAGGCTGGCCGTGTTCAGCCGGGCCGTAAGTATGGTATGCCCCGGGAGTGACGAACATCGACAATCCCCAATCGTCGCCCGGCGCCAGGAACCCCTTGTTTCTTTCCGCTAATTCATAAGCGATGGCCGTCCATTGTCGCCGATTCAAGCCTGGATCCAGGCCGACAACCTGCAAGGATCGCTCCAAGCGGGCCAGATGATCCTCAAGTCGAAATATCCTGCCGGAAAAGGTACGCAGTTGCTCGGCGACGGTAACGCCTAGTACAAAACCGGCGTCGGTGGCCGAAACCGCCGCCGAGGAGGCCGGTATCCAATTGCCGTTTAAATATGCTTGCGGCTCGTTCATCCATACATTATGGATCAGGGGATAGGAGATAGGGAATAGGGGATAGGGAAAAAAGATAAAGGATGAAAATTGAATACTGAAAACAGATTACTGATAACTGAAAACTTTAAAGAAACCGCTTGCGGTTTCGCGCTGCCCGTCGTCCACTCCCCGCTACTTGCCGATTTCGTGATCTTTTCCTTTCACATCGTCAGCCGGAAAAACGTAGTGATCGATTGATTCCAGCAGTCTGCCGGAGGTCAGATAGTATTTCCACTGATGCCTCTTGCCTATTTCGCAGGAAACGTCGAGCAGTTCGATTTTCTCAAATTCGCCGCAGCCCGCCGGTCCGGCGAAACCCAGCGCCTCCGGACCGCGTCGCCCGTATATTTTGGGATACATTCTTAATACCCTGTCGCAACCGTTGCGCGTCAGCAACACGCTTTCGACCTGGGAAAGCGCTAAGTTGAATATGCCGTTAGACGCCAGACAGTCGTCGTCCGCCGCCGCGGCCACCATTACTACCCGAATAGCAGCGGTGCGGCGTGCGGATTTGTCGGGCGAATTTCGGCCGGGCAATGTCCGGCAGGCCACCTCGCCGCCGGCCAATAAGTGCAAGCTTCCCGCCGCGATTTGTGCGCCCATGCTGTATCCCACCAGACATAGAGGCACGTCTCCGCGCATACCCTCGATGCAAGCGGCCACGTAATAAGATTGGGCATCGCTGTAGCAGAATTTCAATTGTACGTCGGGGCGATTTCGCCGGCACATCTTCTCGCTGGGCCACGACCAAATGACCAGACGGAACGGCCGGTCTTCGGCAATCTGCGACATGCGGCAATAAATGGGCCAGGCGAATTCTATCGCATCATCGGCGTCCTCGCGGTTGCCGTGGATGACGACCGTCGTCGGCACAGCCGGATCGTCGCACCCACGGAAGGATTCCGCGTCGCTCGCCTGCCATTGGCAATCGGTCGAAAGCCGCCAATAGCCTATCGCCTTTTGCCCGGACTGCAAATCGCCCGAAAGCGGCGCCGAGCGCGTGCTGATCAACCAAAGTTGCCGCCGTTCTTCGTTGCCCTGAACTTTCGCTCCCTGGAGGAGTAGAAATACCGCCCAGGCGATGAAAACGGCCTTGTTCAATTTCAGGAGGGCAGACATTTTTGTCTGCCCACGCAGTAGGCCAGACATTCTTGTCTGCCCACAAAGGACAGGCAGGAATGCCTGTCCTCCTGATACAAATTCATCAACTTGTTTTTTCCCGGATCCAAATCCGACGGTTGATAAAAGTTTATTCATGTTAGTGAAACCGGTTTCGATGTTTTGATTATATGAAAATCGACGCACTGGCAAATATTACCTGATCCTCACCTCTTTCCTAATTGTAGCATATAGTCAACGCGTTAGGCTGCGAAAAGTCAACAGTCGGTTTTTTTAAAAACAACCCTGTTGCGTTTGCACATCATTAAGCGTGGTGTAGAGTTTCTTGGCGAAACCTTCGCCGGTGACGATACCGTTTCGATGGGAGAATCGAAAAATGAAGAAGTTACTGATCTTAACGTCCGTGGCGATTTTGTTGAGCGGAGCGGCCGGATGCCGAATCGCCGATTGGTGGCGCAGGCCGGCTTACCAATCGCAATGTCCGCCGACGGTGATGTATTCCACCCCTTGCACGACCGTTAGCGATTGCAATTCTTGCGGCTGTTGCGCTGCCCCAGCGGCGACAACCGTACCGTAAATCCGCACGCACGCCGCGCCGACTGGAGCGAACGGCAACAAATGAACAACCCAGCTTCGCTGGCAACGATACTGTTTCAATGGGAGAATTGAAAAATGAAGAAGTTGCTGCTCTTAATGATTATGGCGATGCTACTGGCCGGTGCCACAGGGTGCGGCATCTGCGACTGGTGGCGTCGCGGACCGGCCTACCAACAATGCCAGCCGGCGGTAATGTATTCCAATCCTTGCCCAACTGTCAGCACTTGTGATCCCTGTGCCGGTGCGCCGGCAGTAACGCCTGGTCCGGAGACCTATGTACCCGCCACGCGCTAAACGTGGAAAGTAAAAAAGAACGAAGAACACAAGACGAGGAAAACTGAACAAAAGATTTTTCTGTTCCGTATTCATCGCGGCGGGGAATCTTCGGATAATTCTCCAGCCAGGCACGGATGGTGAAAAAATTACTTTGCACCTCCCGGCATAGGATGTTCATCGCGCGCCGGTTGCGTTCCCCCGGATGCGGCCGGCCGCGATGAACTCGGATAATTCAAGAAACGCCCGAAAGCCGGCTATATTCCGGCTAATTGAGAAATCAAGAAACGCCCGAAAGCCGGCGGCTTTCCAGCCAACGTCCCAAACGCAAAAACTGCGCGCGCAAAACGGAGGAAGGAAAATGACTTAAACGAAATATCGGAATTACGCGATTTTGAAAATGCCGCTTGCTCTGCGGCGAGCCGATGCCCATGTCGTATATCCAATCGCCGCGCCGGGCGCTGTCTTTTAGCGTGTTCCAAAGCAGGACCGTGCCAAGTCCCGTTCGCGAACTCCGGACGTCAAAACCCCGGCGCAGCCCGTATGCGCAGCCGCGATAATGATAGCCGTAGATAAATGCCGCCGGGCGTCCGTCGAGCAAAAGCAAGTTCATGTCCGCCGCCCCGGCCGCCGCGGCCAGGGCATGAACTTCCCGCAAAAACGCCCGCACCGTCTGGTGCGACAACGTAGTGCCGTCGGTCGCCGCCGCCTGCCAACTGCTCCGGGCGACGGCCTCGCAAGCCTCATATAAGTCCCAGTGCGGATCCCCGTCGCCTTGCCGAAGGCTTTCCGGCCGGCAGCGCAGATACTCCACCTTGCCCTGCCTGGATAGTTTTTCTTCGGTTTGACGGATGCGCCTGAGCCAAACGCCTTTTCGCCCGGAGAGATAACTCTCCCAACCGGCGGAAAAATCGACTGCCGCGGTCTCGTTCCAAAGCGTCGAATAAGCCTGATAACCGGCCGATCGCATGGCATTTCGGGATTCCCGCCAATCGGTGCCTGGCGCGCCGATCCAGCGCAATTCGATCAAGTCCCAATCGCGCGGCGTGCGTCGAATATGTTCCATCGCCGCTTTTACCGCCGCCGGGGGATCAGGTCCGATGGGGCCGTAAAACGAGCCCCAATTATCCAGCGGGTAGGTTAGCACTCGTAAACGCCCCACCCTGGTTTTTTCGGTATGCACAATCAATGGTACAATTGCCGCCGTTCTGTCATCTTCCAGAACGATTACGGTTCGCAAGGTCTTCCCTGCGCCGAAATGCCGCCAATACGCCTCCAACCACTGGAACGATTGGAAAAACGTCGCGCCCGGCGTCTCGGGTAATAGTTTTTCCCAGTCCGTTCTGTACGCCGCAAGCCGATCGATGGTGTTGATTTCAAGAACGGAAAGCATATAAGTATATTGTTAATCGGGTAATAAATGTCGTATGTGGAGCAGGTTGCCAAACCTGCTTTTTGGGCAGATTAGCAATCTGCCCCACGACAGTAAATACCTGAGACTCAATAACCGCGACGGGCACCATCGGGCACCGATCGGGCACCATCGTCCAGCGATGGTCGGCATTGGTCGGCATGGTCGGTTGGTTGGTCGCGGTTTTGTTGGTTTATTACAAGGGTAGCTTATGAACAGATAACCGACGAAGCCCCACGATTAGTGGGTAGAAAATCGCATCGGTTTATGATATTTTATTAATAGCTGTCTCCTCCCCCCCGAGAACAAACACCAATTCCATTCGTACTCGGGGCGAGACATGTAGGCCGAGCCCGATCGTCCATAGACCTCGAGCGCGGCCTTTTTTTAGGGATTGAAATTGATTTACCCCCAAGAAACTTATCAGCCGCGATTGGTGTTATTCTTGATGTCGTTCAGGACATCGTATATCCGGAAGAGCAGGATAATCAATTCGCAATAGATCCTCACCATCAGCGGCCCGAGTACCACATATATCAAACCAATAAGAAACGCTCTTCCTTGGAACATAATTGAAAGACCAGAAACAACGCTCACCACGACGCCGATCCAAAATACGACTTGAATGATGATCGGCGTGATCATTTTGCGGAATGACAAGAAATCTTCCATGGGTTTCCCCTTTCATGAAATGAAAAGATAGTGTGATTGAGTGACAAGATATGATTATAGTATTTCCATGTAAAACATTATATATAGCTCTTTCCGCCGGCTATGGCTGGATCCCGGAATTCTGAACCCTGAACCCCATCTTACCACTGTGATCTATTTTCTCGCGGAAGGCAATTGCGACATGCGTACCGCGTACTCTTTCGGGCCCACGGCGAAACCGATCCAGCCGTCGTCCATGACAAACTGAGTGATTGCCAGGTCCCGCAATTTCGGATCCGCGACAAAGCGTTCGGGCGTTAGTTTTACGGTCTCGTTTTGAGGAAAGGCCTTGGAAAAAATGCCCCGTAAACTGAGTTGCGCACTGTTGCTCATTCGCTGGCAACGCAAATTTATAACCCCGTCGCGGACCAATTCGGCCGAGCGGTCCTTGACCTGCGGCCGGTAACACACGCGGACCTGAAAGTTGTTCCACTGCCGCGGTTCCTTGCGTATTTCCGTGATGTTAAGCGTCAGTATCACCTGTCCCTCCTGGCAGCGCACCGACACGGCGTCTTTTTTCGCGAAGCTGACGGTCAGGTCTTCGTTATTGGGATCGATGTGCCAGATGTTAGGTCGCTGAAACCGCTCCGAAATCCGCTCGACCAGTTGCGGCAAAGTAAACGTTCGGCCTTCCAATTGCAGCCGCTGGAGGGCGTTGTTCAGCATCGACTCGTTGATTTGGAAACTCGCCAGGCTGTTTTCCGGCGCCTGGGGACGCGGCGTGAAACTGCCCAATTGATCTTCCCCAGCCACGCGCAGCCGCATGGTCATCCGCTGCGCGGTGGTCTGGGCTTCGATCATCGTCGGTTCCATCGACAGGTTCGCCAGAGGCCCGAATACCTTGCGATTCAGATTATTGACCAACTCCGCCAACCGATCGCGGGCTTCGTTGTCGATGCGCTTCCGCGCCTTATCCGCCACTTTGCTGCGCGCCTCCTGGTTGGCTTGCGGCCGGGCCATCTCATGCTGCTGCCGTGCAATGCTCCGGGCCACAAAGCCGAGAAGCGGAATACCGTCGAAGTCCGTGGCCACGTCGCGCAATCGCGTCTGGTGGCGGACGTCAACCTCGGCGGGCATGAGCTTGATCCCTTTCTGGTCGATTTCAAACGGCTTGCGCGCGGCGTAAAGCGAATCGCTGTCGTTGTAAAACGTCGCCGGTCCGCTCGTCGACGAGGTCATCGCCGCCACCTCGC
>JBEKGL010000093.1:0-9801 GCA_050012815.1 Thermoguttaceae bacterium | reverse complement strand
ACATATTATGCCTCGTTACGTTATCCTCCGGCACGAAACCGCCCAGGGGCTGCATATCGATTTCATGCTCGAGATGGGCGGCGCGCTAAAAACGTGGTCGCTTCCACAGCCGCCCCTGCATGACCTTGAAATGGACGCTCAGGTCTTGCCCGACCATCGTCTTGCTTATCTCGATTACGAAGGCCCAATCTCCGGCGGCCGCGGTTCTGTTGCCCGATGGGACCGTGGAATGTATGAAGTGGAATATCAATCCGAGTTGGATCTGATTGTGCAATTAAAGGGCGAAAAACTTATTGGCAAGGCAACGCTTGCGCAAAGAGGTGATGGGAAAACCGATTGGGTATTTTCTTTCATCCCATAAAGCCGCAACGGGCACCATCGGGCACCGACGCGCAGCGTTGGTCGGCATGGTCGGTTGGTCGGTCGCACCGAAAATCGCTTGTGGTTTCGCGGCAATTCGCTATTTTTTCCGCTCCGTGAAGCCGGACACGAAAATATCGCCTTTGCCGAGGCGGATGGTTTCGATCTTCACTGCCAAATCGCCGGCGTCATCGGGCGGAGGCGCCCAGAGCAAGGCCACCGGATCCCCGGCGGTCTGACGCCACTCGATCCGCCACTCGGACCGCCGCGCCGCATCGGTAATGCCGTCGAGCACTTTTTCCAAGGACATCGGCACCAGGCCCGCACGCACCCTTATGATTCGCAATGCCAGCACGTTTTCCTCGGGCACGTACGGCTCGACGGTCAACGTCAACACCGTGGAAACAATCCCTCCATCATAACGGCAGGCCAGCACAATGCCGTCCGGCCCGATTGACACTCGGGGATCGTGAAACAGCGGCGGCAATGCCCCATGATGGTTTTTTACGAAATCGACCGCCAGCCAGCCGTTGATCTGTTCGGCCGTAAAACGCGCCTGCCACTTGCCGGGCTTGCGCACGCCGCTAACCAAGGCGGCCATCCGTTGAAGCATTTGATCGCTGCCTTCTTCCCGGGCTTCGGATGCGACCGACAAGGCATCGCGATAGAACTTGGGTTCATATCGCAAAGCAAAGAACACACCGACCAAGCCCGCGATCAGCACCGCCGAAACGCCGCAGCCAATCCAAATTGTAAGGCGAAGTCTTCGGGACATGGGAATAGGTTATAGGGAATAGTGAATTATGTCTTTGTGATGTTGTTTAAGTGTGTTTTTATTTAGCCCCCGATGAACACATCGGGGGTTTTGGTCATCGCGTTCCCACGCCGGAGCGTGGGAACAAGGTATTTTTTACAAACACTAATCCCTAATCCCTAATCCCTAAAACCTATACGAACCTCAATAGTGCATAGTTCTTTTTGCCGGAGCGTAAAACCATTACCGACTCTCCGGCCAGGTGGGCGGCGGTAAGTTTGGTTTCGATTCCTTCCATGCGGCGGTTATTCACGTAAGCGCCGCCCTGGGTGACGATCCGCCGGGCTTCGTTTTTGGATTTGGCCAATCCGGCCTCGCACAGGGCGTCGATAATCGACACTCCGGCGCCCGCGAGCCGATCGCGGGGAAGATCCTTGCTGGGCACGTCGGCGAAAATGCCGGCCAATTGGGCGTCGCTAAGTTCGCTGATCTCCGCGCCGAAGAACACGTCGGTGGCCCGTTGGGCAATGTCCAAGCCCTCGGGACCGTGGACTAGGCGGGTCAGTTCCGCCGCCAGCCGGCGTTGGGCCGTCCGGGCGCCTGGATCGGCCTGATGGTGGTCCAAAATCGTATTTATTTCCGCCTGATCCAGATCGGTGAAGAATCGCAGGCATTTGTCCACGTCGGCGTCGTCCAGGTTGATCCAGTATTGATAGAACTGGTATGGGCTGGTTTTGTCTGCCGCCAGCCACAGCGCACCCGACTCGGTTTTGCCCATCTTCGCGCCGTCGCTTTTGGTCAACAGCGGGCAAGTCATGCCGTAAAGCTGCACGGATCGCAAACGCCGGGCCAAATCGATTCCGGCGGTGATGTTTCCCCACTGGTCGCTTCCGCCGGCCTGTAACTCGCAGCCGAAATTGTCGAAAAGATGCACGAAATCGTAGGCCTGCAAGAGCATGTAACTGAACTCGGTATAGCTCAGTCCGGCGTCGGTCCTTTCCAGCCGGTTGCGGACCGATTCCTTGGTAAGCATTACATTGACTGGAAAATGCTTGCCTATGTCGCGCAAGAATTCCAGGTATCCGAATTTTTCCATCCAGTCGTAGTTGTTTACCAGCACGGCCGAATTCGCTCCGCAATCGAAATCCAGGAACCTGCGCAATTGGGTTTCCATGCCGGCGACGTTGGCGCGGAGCGTATCGAGCGAGAGCAGGTTTCGCTCCTCGCTTTTGCCGCTAGGATCGCCGATCATACCCGTGGCCCCGCCAACCAGCGCGATCGGCCTGTGTCCGGCCCGCTGAAACCGCCGCAAAATCATCAGCGCCATCAGGTGGCCCACGTGCATGCTGTCGGCCGTGGGATCGAATCCGACGTAAACCGTGCGCGGCTTCTCTTGTAGAAACCGTTGCAGATTCGCGTCATCGGTGGTTTGATTTATCAATCCGCGCCAGGCAAGTTCCGTGTAGACATTAGAACAGAGGGGAGAGGGGAGAGGGGAGAGGGGAGAGACATGGAATGTCATTGGCTAATCTTTCTATTCAACGAATTAATGAGACCGCTAATTAATCGGGCGATTTCAATCGTCATTTTAACCACTTCGCCGCTGAGACTCGAGTTGATGTATTGAAGTCGCTCCGCAATAAGAACCTGGGTTTCCACTTCTTTAACGGAACCATAGGCTACCCCGAGAAAATGCACGTAGTCGCGAGTTGTGTTTCGACCATTGCCCTCAGCGATATTTGAAGGAATAGAAACGGCTGCTCGCCGAATCTGACTTGTCAATCCATAGATTTCTTCTCTGGGAAATATTCCCGTGATGCGATATATCGTTTCCACAAGATCCATGGCCTTTTGCCAAACGATCAATTCTCGATAATCTTTTATGGACATTTTTGTCTTCTTCAACAATAATAAATTTCCGGCTTGGCGGGCCTTTTTTTATTTTTTCTCGAATTGAATTCTTTGATTATTCCTACATCTCTCGTGCAAAATAGTCGCCATAAATAACCGGAAGCAGTAGGCCCTTGTCGCCTTTATTACACACAACCAAATTTCGATACCACGGATCAGATGGTAGCCAGCAATCTACGCCTTGGCAATTGAGGACGGGTTTTGTGGCATGAATTAGGATTCGTTCCAAAACATCTGTTGGAGTCTCTTTGCTTTGAATGCGCCATTCTTCTTCGTTGGGGGGAATTGTCCATCGAAATGTCATATCTCCATAGCAACAAGACATCTCTGGGGAGCAGTAAAAAACGTGCGTATGCGGAATCGCGAGGGCGTGTCCCCTTCTCTGCTTCCATTTTCCCGATATAAAGCACAACCTTAGTCGGATAGGCATCGTATTTGCCTTCAAAAGCATAAAGTATATTCCGAGGTAAATCTAACGTATTTTTGAACTTTTCATAGTCCCGATTCATTGGAATAGATCGCCATTCAAGTTCAGCAATTCGCATTTGCTCAATAATTGAAAGTCTGCTTTCCTGCATGTAATGTCCCCGAAATATTGGTAATTCACCAGGATTAGAGCTAGTCACTCCTCAAATTGAATTATTTACAAATATATTCTTTTCCCTCTCCTCTCTCCTCTCTCCCCTCTCCTCTCTCCACTACCGCCATTTATCGTCGTCGGCAAACGGATTCATGCCGCCGAGGATTTTGGGCTTGGGCATGGCCTTTAGGGCATGTTCGGCCAAACGCAAATCTTCCCGGGTGGTGATTTTCAGGTTCACCGGTGAGCCGGGCACGACTGTTACCTTGTGTCCGATCCGCTCGACCAGTTGCGCGTCGTCGGTGGCATTCAATCCGCCGCGCTTGGCATAGGCCTCAAGGATCAATTCCCGGCGAAAGACTTGCGGGGTCTGAGCCTCCCAAAGATTTTGCCGGGCAACGGTCTCTTCGATCTCGTGATTGGCGTCCACCCGTTTCAGCGTGCCGGCGACGGGGATGGCGAAAATGGCCGCGCCAGTCTGTTGGGCGGCCGAAAATATCTGATCGATCCACTGGTCGCATATACACGGTCGGGCCGCATCGTGAATGCAGACGAAATCGGCCTGGGGTTTCACCCTTGCCAGGGCGGCCTGGACCGAGTCGGCCCGTTGAGCCCCGCCGTCGACCACTTCGATGCCGAGAATGGCGATATTAGCGCCGAACTTGGACGTAAAATTCTCCCGATCTTCAGGCGAGATGATTATAATGGTTTGCACCACGTCGTCCCGTCCCAAAAAACGCTCGGCCGAATGGAGCCACACGGCTTTGTTGGCCATGGGAACGAACGGTTTTTTATAGTTTTTGTCCTTGAACCGGCTGCTGCGCCCGGCGGCAGGGAGAATTACGGCAAATTTGGACACGATGGACTCCCCCTTTGAAAGGAGAAACTTGTCGGAAAAAGTTTATTGTCCGGTTTTGGCGGGCGTAGTCAAGGTTAGTAAAACCGTCCGCCTTGGGCGGCCATTTCCAGAAGCAGCCTCGTGGGATGCCATCTCTGACCGGTCGACTCCAACGGGCGGATCATTTCCAGCAGCGCCGCCGGTTTGATCGTATTGGCCCACCACAGCAGACCGCCGCGCCGGGCCGGAAAGCCCAGCCCGAAGATAACACCCAAGTCGATATCCCGCGGATCGCGCACTTCGCCGTCTTCGATGATCCGCGTGGCTTCTAAAATCATGGGCAACAACAATCTGAGAATGATGTCTTCAGCCGAGCGCTTGTGGGATGTTTTTACCCAGCGGGCGACGATTTCTATCGTGGCCGGATCGGGCCTGTCGGCCGCGGGCGGATCGGCGTAAGAAAAAAATCCCGCCCCCGACTTTTGCCCCAACCTTCCCAACTTGATGAGTGCAACCAGCAACGGTGAAATGGGAATCCGATCCGGGTAGGCCGCCGCCATGCTCCAGCCGGCTTGGAGAGTGGTGTCCAGACCGATTTCATCCATCAGTCGGAACGGCCCTTTGGCCATGCCGAACTCGACCGCGGCACTTTCGATCATCTCGATCGAATCCCCTTCCATGAGCAATTCCAGGGCCTCGGCCAGATATGGCAAGAGCAAACGGTTGACCAAAAATCCGGGACCGTCGGCCACGACTACGGGCAACTTGTCGATACTTTTGGCGTGAGCGACGAGCGCGGCGATGGTTTCGTCGCCGGTTTTCGCTCCGCGGACGATTTCCACAAGCGGGCGCTCGCGCACCGGGTGGCAAAAATGCAGGCCGCAAAACCGCTCCGGCGACGTCACATACTCGGCCAATTTTCCGATGGGAATGGTCGAGGTATTTGAAGCCAAAATAGCCTCCGCTTGGAGCAATTCCCGCAAACGGCCTAGTAGCTCTTGCTTGGCCGGCAGCGTTTCAAGAATGGATTCTATTATCAGATCGCATTTTGCGATTTCGGCCAGTTCGGCCGCGGGGCGAAGCAGTTGATCGACCGATGCGCGAACGTCTCCGCTTTCGCCTCCCGCGGCAAGTTCAGCGGAAGTGCGCTCGGTAATCGTGGCCAAGGCGGCTGGATTGTTGTCGAAGATGGTTACCGGCAAATGGTGTTTGATGTGTGCCGCGGCGATCTCCGCGCCCATGGTCCCGGCCCCGATTATTCCCACCGAGCGGATCGGCCTTACGTCAACCGAATTGTCCGCCAAGCCGGCGTCTTGCCGTTTCCAGGCCACCATCGCACGGACGTTTTCCAACGCCCGGGCGTTGAGCGTATTCAGATCGTGTAAGTTGTCGAAGAAAAACATATTTTTTGATTTGCAATTCATTTCGTCGTTTGCCGCTCGTACCAGTGTTTCCAGCGTAGGATTTGTTCGCTGGTGGTCGGCGGCGCCTGGCCCGGGGGTTGGGCTACGTCCTGGCCTACGACCTTGGGCAGGCTGTTTAGTGCGGCCCGGGCGACTGTTTGATTGTCGTTCAACAGGCGGATCAAGGTTGCCGTGAAGGTCTCGTCGGGGAAATCGCCCATCGCTTGGGCGGTTTTTGCCCGGACTATCGGATCGCGGCTGTAGGCCAGGCGTTCCAAGGCCGGCTTGCCCGAGGAATCGCCCAATCGCGTCAGGGCCAAAGCGGCTTCCAATTGGATGTCTTCGTTCGTCGATGCCAACAAGTTGCGCAGGGGCTTTGTATCGGGCATTTTTTCCGTTGCCGCCAGAGCGCGTATCGCGGTGCGGATTACGACTGGATCCTTGTCTTCCAAGGCGGGAATTAAAACCGGGACGTGTGCCGGATCGGGGTGGGCGGCCAGATGTTCGCACGCCCGGCGCCGCACCTCGGCCGAAGAATGTCCGATGGCTGTGTAAGCCAGGTCGATCGCCGGCTGCGAGGGGTCGTCGGCTATTGCCCGCATTGCACTCTGCCAGACCAGTTCGTCCTGGTCGGCGGCGATTAGTTGCGCCAATCGCGCGATTGCCAGCCGGGTAGGCGGTTGTTTGCCCGACAGTTCCGCCAACTCCTCGGCCGCGCGGCGGCGCTGGATTACATCGGCCGATGTCAATTGATCCAAGACCGCGAATGCCCGGCCGTATTTCGGCAGCACCTCGCGGTAGATTTCTTCGGGCAGGAGCTGTTTGCGATCGAAGTGCAACTGTTCCAGGGCATCGACCAGGGCGGGACCGTAATCAGCCAAGGCATTTAGATTCATTTCACGAATTAGCCATTCCACCTCGGCAACCTGTGCGGGCGAGGCTTTTTTAACCGACGGCGGCGCGGGAGTCGCCGGCGACGGTGAATCGGCCGCGGCCGCGCTGTATTGGGCGCGGAAGGCCCGGTTCAATTTATTCAGAACTTCGGCCCTGCGCTCCGGCGGGCCTTCGACGGGGAATTCCCTTGCCAGGGGCCATTTGGCGGTCAATTGTTCGGCGGCGGTTTTGCGGGTGATGAAGGCCGGCTTGGACATCGCCGCCAAAAGTATCGGTCCGGATCGCTCCAGCGGCCAAGCCTGAATTGCGCGAACTGCCGCCAGTTGCACCTCGGAACTGTTGTCGTCCAACAGGCGTTGGGCGACGGAGGCCGCTTTTGCATCGGGGAACGATGCCAGGGCATCGGCCGCTTTATGCCGGACACGCCACGACTGGTCGCCGGCGGCTTCAAGAACCGGCCCTTCGTCCTTGGCTGCGGCCAGCGCCGAAACAGCCCAGGCGCGGACCGAATCGTTTTGATCTTTCAGCAGTTTTTGCAGCGTTGCCAGTGTCTCGGGAGTGGCCAGAATTCCCAGACCGTCAATGGCGGCGTGACGGACCCGCGCGTCGCCATCCAAAAGCGCCGAGGAAAGATACTCTCCGGCTTGCGGATGCCGGCTCGAGGCGATGGCCTCCAAGGCCGCGGCTCGAATGCGCCAGTCGCCGTCGGTCCGCAGATCGAGGGCCTCGACGGGCAAGGTTTTTTTCGGCGATGCCGCGTAGGCCTTCAAGGCTTCCAGGCGCACGTCGGCACTCGGGCTTCGCAAAGCCTCGATGAACCGCAGATCGCCGCTTATGTCCGCGTGCCGCGCCAAACCGCGGATCAACTCGGCGTGCAACTCACCAATATACGAGGCTTTTACCTCTTTTCCGAACCGGCCGTATTGGGCAAGCAGATCCTTTAGCGAATCGGCCGCCTTGGTGTCGTGCAGATTGGCCAATGCCTCGACCGCCGCGCATCGCGCGGGCAGTGGAAGTTCGGGCGATCGGACGGCGTCGATCAATCGTTTACGCCCCGTTGCGTCGCCCGAGCGGGCCAGAACCAAAGCGGAATTTACGGCCACGATCGGATCGGCGTCGCTCAACAGGGCGTGAAAATCCGGCAGGCGGTCTGAAGGCCGGGCAAGCATCTCCTCCAGTTTCGGATAATGCCAGCGGAATTCGGCCCCGGGATCCACGGTGCGGATCCATACGCTACGAGTTCGGCCCTTGGAATCCTTTTCTGCGAGGCGGGCCAAGACCGCGCGGTCGCCGGCGGACAAGGTTGAAGGGCCCGATTCGGCGGACGCCTGGGACGACGCGGCATTTTTGCCTCCCGCCTTTGAATCGACCGCTGCAAGGGCAGGATTGGGCAATGCCGCGGCGGTAAATTCCCGGCAGCCCGCGATCCCCAAAAGCGCAGGCAGACCCAACGCCAAGATCGCACATTCGGCAAATCGCTTGAACTGTAGCGGCACGATAGGCAAATCCTTTTGCCTGATTTCACTAGATAAGAACAAGGTTACTTTGCCAGCCAGTCTTTTAATTTGGTCTGGCAATCTTCCACGGCTTTCTTCATATCTTCATTGTATTTTTTCACTTCGTCGTCACTGAGTTTGCTGATATCCTTATCCAGAATTTTAAACAGACCGTCGAAAATGGCCTGGAGGTTGTTAAGTTCGTTAAGAACGGCTTGTTGGGTCGTAAATTTTAGCAGACCTTTTAAGCCGTCCGTCACCTGGCCCAAGCGGGCTTTCATGCGGCGCTGGCGATCGGCCGCCGATCCTTTGGCTTTGAATTCCGCATCGCAGACATCTAGCATCAATTGCCCCAGGGGTTTTGCCAAAGCGGCGGGATCTAAACCGCTTGATCCGGCATATTTCAATTTTCCCAGGGATTCGGCGGCGGTTAAGCGGAGGAAAAAGGGGGCCTTGGCGTCGCCGACAAAACCGGATAACGATTTGACCGCCTGATTGTTCGTGCCCGGATTGCCCAACAGGCCGATAATTTCGGCGGCCTGCTTGCTCATCCAAGCCCGGCCGATATCGGAAGGATTGGCGGCATTGGCGGCGGAGACAAGTTTCAGCATCGCGTTGAAAATTTGGTTTTGGATTTGATCGTTCACTCCGGCCGTCACGTGGCGATTGATTCCGACGAGTGCCGCGATCCTGACCGGTTCAATCTGCTTGGGATCGTTTATCGCTTCTAAAAGAACTTTTACCGCGTCCGCCAATGGGATATTCTGTGCAGGCTGAGTGCTATCCACGGAATTTAAATCGCCGATTGTCAGCATGGCATTAATACGAACCGCCGGATGGTAGTTGTTTTTTGCCAGCTTGTTCATGTAATCCAGAACCAAAGTATTGAGATAATCGTGGACCTCACCGCTTTTGGCTTGGGTGAGATTATTTATAAGGTCCTTGTGATAATCCCTCAGATTGTTGATGGTGCTTGGCTGGGACCAACGCGCCAGGGCGTAAGTTTTATAGTATGTATCAAAATCTTTTTTCTGCTGGTCGTCGGCGAACTTGCCCGATACCGAGCGGAGTATGGCGCCAATGTTGTTTATGTTTTTTTTCTGGGCTGGGTCGACCTTATCTTCGACATAAGAACCCGAGGAATCGCCTGCTCCGGCCGCATTTTCATCCGCATTGCCGGCCTGGGCGAAAACACGCCCGGATATCACTCCGCCTAATAGTAGTATTGCTGAAAGAAAAACAGCCCGATACACATTATGGCGACAAAGAAAAGGGGGGTGTTTTGAACCCATATCGTAGTATTTGGAGTTTATTGCCAATCAATATGAGAAAATAGAGATCATATATAGGCTACCAACGATCGAGGAGTTCTGTCAAGTTGGGCTAGGTAAAAGGGGAAAACCGGCTATTCCTGGTTAATCGGGCCGGGGAGGCCCGTATTCCCGGCAAATTCCGCTTCCATAGAGTTGTCACAGCTAGTATTAAGGTTCACCAGGAAGATTCAAGCCCGAATTAGTCATAGCCCAGGAGTTTTAACGCAGAGTGCGAAACACCAGCCCGACGCG
>JBEKGL010000092.1:0-9806 GCA_050012815.1 Thermoguttaceae bacterium | reverse complement strand
CCAATGGTCGCGGCTTTACAATACAAGAAGCCCAGGGGTTGCAACCCCTGGGCTTTAGTGATTATCCAGGAATATTGATTTTCTAGCGATCAAAAATCCAATGAGGATTATTTGTCTATCATGTCGGGCGTTTCGCGCTTCGATTGCCACACGGCCCAGAGCAGCCCTATCACGGAGATGATAATCAGCGTCCAGAACAACAGGTCCGGCGATCGGGCGGCGGTCTGAACCTTCAGAGCTTCCAAGCCTTCATTCACTTTCGGATCGTTCAAAGCGCGAAGTTTATCCAAGACCAGGGTGTCGTAAGGCAAAATCAGGCCGATAATCAACAAGCTGACCATGTTCATTACTTTTATCAGCGGGTTGATGGCCGGGCCGGCGGTATCCTTCAGCGGATCGCCCACCGTGTCGCCGGTGATGGCGGCCTTGTGCTTTTCGCTGCCTTTGCCGGTGGTTTCGCTACGGGGTTCGTCCTCGATGGTTTTTTTGGCGTTATCCCATGCCCCGCCGGCGTTGGCCATGAATACGGCCAGCAACTGTCCGGTCACGATCATGCCGCCGAGGAATCCGGCCAAAGCGATTTCGCCCAGGCCAAAGCCCACCAACAGCGGCACCAAGATGGCCAGCAATCCCGGACCGATCAATTCTTTTTGGGCGGAAGTGGTGCAGATATCCACAACGCGCCCGTAATCGGGTTTCTTCTTGCCTTCCCAGATTTCCTTATCGCGGAACTGCAGCCGGCATTCCTTGACTATCAAGAAAGCCGCCCGGCCCACCGCGCGGATGGTCATCGAACTGAACAGAAACGGCACCGCGCCGCCGATCAACAGACCGATGAACAACCTGGGATCGGAAATGGTGAGCATCGATGCGACGGTGTCATAGACCGTTTTGGCGATGCCCGATGTTTCGCCCTTGCCCACCGAGCCGATAGACACGATATAGCTGTTAAACAAGGAGACGGCGGCGATCACGGCCGAACCTATGGCGATGCCCTTGGTAATGGCCTTGGTGGTATTGCCCACCGCATCCAGGTCCGACAGGATTTGCCGGGCTTCCTTGTACTTGGCCGGTCCCATTTCTTTTTCATCATAACCCATCTCGCCGATGCCGTTGGCGTTATCTGCCACCGGCCCAAAGACGTCCATCGAGATGGTGTTGCCCGTGAGGGTCAACATGCCGATGCCGCACATGGCCACGCCGAAGGCCACGAATGTGGCACTTGTGCCGGTATAGATCAAGGCACTGGCGAAGATCGCGCCGGCAATGATCAACACGGCCATCACGGTGCTCTCGTATCCCACGGCAAAGCCTTGGATGATGTTCGTGGCATGGCCGGTTTCGCAGGACTTGGCCAGGCTCTTTACCGGCGAGAATTCGGTGCCGGTGTAATACTCGGTGCACTTATTCAGACACACCGCCAACACGATGCCTATCAAACAGGTCCAGGCCGGCCGCATATCCAATCCGACTATGCCGAAGTTCGCCCAAGGACCAAGCGATCGAATGCTATCCCAGGCGGTTTGAGTGAGCGTATGGTTGGCGACCATGTCGGGGGTAAATCGCATGTAAAAGAAACCCAGTATGATAAAGCCGATCACGCTGAGCGTGGACCCGATTAAGAATCCTTTGTTGACGCTCTTCATGGCCCCGGCCACGTCGCCCTTGTCGCCGGCCCGCACGCTGTAGGTGCTGATGATGCTGGCGATGACGCCGATAGCGCGGACCAACAACGGGAAGATCACGCCCTTGTGACCGAAGCTGGCGATGCCCAGGATCATGGCTGCCACGATGGTGACTTCGTAACTTTCGAATATATCGGCAGCCATACCAGCACAGTCGCCCACGTTATCGCCCACGTTATCGGCGATTGTTGCGGCGTTGCGAGGATCGTCCTCAGGAATGCCGGCCTCGAGTTTGCCCACCAGGTCCGCGCCGACGTCGGCGGCCTTAGTGTAAATACCCCCGCCGACACGCATGAACAAAGCCAACAACGTTCCGCCGAAACCGAATCCCAACAGGGCTTCATAAGCATGTTCGCCGTAAATCAGGAAGATTACCGACCCGCCCAGTAAACCAAGGCCGTCGGTCAACATGCCGGTGATCGTGCCCGTGCGGTAGCCAAGTTGCAGGGCCTGGCCAAAGCTGGTCTGCGCGGCGGTGGCCACGCGAAGGTTGCCCACGGTGGCCATTCTCATGCCGAAAAAACCCACCATGGCGGAGAAAGTCGAACCTACGAGGAAGGCAATTGCCCGACCCCAGGCGATTTCCACCGGCGCCTTCGATAGAGTAGCTCCGTAGTACAGTAGTATTGTAATGAGGATAATCAACACAAATACCACGCGAAATTGCCGGCCAAGATAGGCATTTGCTCCTTCGCGCACGGCCTGGGCGATCTCCTGCATCCGCTTAGTGCCCTGCGGAGCCGCTTTCACTTGCTTGACCAACGTCAAAGCATAAACTAATCCCGCTATGGCCACGAAAACGTTAGTCACAAGGGCGAACTTTTCGTACCATGCAAAAGTCTTACTAAATAACGGATCGAAGAGCGAAATGTGTTGTCCCTCGGCTGCTCCCGATGATGCCGAAGCCGCCGCCTCGGGCTGGGCGAACATCCAACCTGCCGCTGAAAGAATGCCCACCGTCAAAATCAACAACCACACGACGCGCATCCGATGCGACGTCGGCTTGGCCGGCTTACGGCCCGAATTTCCGTGCTTAACCATGCTTTGTGTACTCCTATGGAAAAAAAGGAATTGCTTTACATAATAAAACGAAAGCCTAAGTACAATAAACTGAGAAGTTTACAGAAAATGTTGCTTATCTGTCAACAATAACATTATCGGGGGGAATAATAATTTGGCCGAAATCCCTGGCAAAGCAGTTTTTCAACGCTCCCTCTCCCTCTAGGAGAGGGGAGCAATTCGTAAAACTCGGGTTTTTACTTGGCTTTCTTGAGCATACTTATTAGGATATATAGAAATGGCGGACTAGCCGCTGCATGGTAACCGGTGGATAGTTCGCATATATCCGGAGGATTTAGTTTATGAAATTATTGTCTTACAACCGGCGATTAACATTGCTTTGTTCGGCGATTGCCGTGACGTTGATTCCCGCCTTGCTTATTGCCGCCGAGGGCCGCACGCCCAAGTCGGACGCAGTCAATGCGAATCAGGAAACGGTGGAGATGTTCAGCGCGATCGAAAACGGGCAAATCGCCGTAAAACTGATCCCCAAGGATTCCACCCAATGCCGCATATTTATCGAGAATAAAACCGATAAGCCCCTGAACGTGAAATTGCCCGAGACTTTCGCCGGCGTACCGGTGCTGGCACAACGCCCGGGAGGCGGAGGAGGAAGCACGACCAGACCCGGCGGTTCCTCTTCTAGCGGAGGAAATCAAAGTATGGGCGGCGGCATGGGGGGCGGAATGATGGGCGGGATGGGAATGTTCAACGTCCCACCTGAAAAAGTCGGCCAACTCCTCGTGCCCACCGTCTGCCTGGAACATGGCAAAGGCGAGCCCAACGCACGCATTCCTTACGAAATCAAGCCTCTTGAAACTGTCACAACCAAGCCGGCCGTCGCGGAACTTTGCCGCACCTTGGGCACGGGCCAAATCAACCAGCGAGCAGCCCAGGCGGCAGCGTGGTCCTTGAACAACGACATGAGCTGGCAAGAATTGGCCGCCAAACGCTACCGACATGCCAACGGCACCATGGGCCAGTCTTATTTCAGCCCCCTGGAAATTCAAACCGGCATGCAACTCGCCAAAATGGCAGTCAGGACGGCTGAAGAAAAACAACAACAAAAACAGCAGCCAGGCGTCACCGACGAAACCTCGCCAAAAGTAAAATAGGCCGGCGCCACCAACGAAACCTCGCCAAAAGTAAAATAGGCCGGCAATCGCCGTGCCCTCCAAATCGGGCAAAAAAACGTATTACAAACCCGCGGACGCCTATCCGTGGGTTTTTTTATGTGCGTAACACTGTATGTAGTAATAAGTTGTGATATGATAATTTCATGATAATAGTTGATGTTTTATCACAAGAATAATTCTTATGGAGATATCTGACTAAATTGTTCGGCCCGGTTACAATACAGAAATTGGATTAAGAAAAAACCTTCCTCGAGGTCCCATGTGAAGCACAGTATTGCCAGCCTTGAAAAGAGTGCCGAAAAGGCAGCGGCCAGGGGGCTCCAGCGAGCCTTATTGGCTGCCCGAACGGCCGAGGAAAACCGCGGCACCGACATAGTCCTGCTCGACATGCGAGAGTTGACCTCGATGTTCGATTTTTTCGTGATCGTAAGCGGCACGAGCCGTCGCCAATTGCACGCCATGAGCGAGGAAATCGACCGAGTCCTGGCCGATGTGGGCGACCTGCGTCTGGGAATCGAAGGCTATGGCGAAAGCCGCTGGATACTGCTGGACTATGGCGACATGGTCGTGCATCTATTCGAACCCGAAACCCGGGCCTATTACGCACTGGAACAACTCTGGGGCCGCGCCAAACGCGTCCCTTACGAACCGCGTGAGGCAAAAGTGTAAAACATGGAACAACATCACGCCGGACCTTCTTTTTCCGGAAAAAACACGCGGCACAAGTGCCGCGGCTAAACGGACTATTCCCTGGCATTCTCTTTTACATGAATATTCTCACCGAATTGAAATCGCGTTTTCGGGCCGCATTGACCGGCTTGATCGATTCGCCCGATGAGTTGCTCGATCAGGTCCGTCCCAGTCAGGACCCGAAATTCGGGGACTATCAGGCGAATTTGGCCATGCCCTTGGGCAAACAACTGAAGCGCCAGCCGCGCAACGTGGCGGCGGACATTGTCCGCCGGCTAGACGTGGCCGACCTCTGCCAATCGCCCGAAATCGCCGGCCCGGGTTTTATCAATCTTCGGCTAAAAAACGAGTGGCTCGCTCAACGCCTGAACGCGGTTGTGGGGGATATTGAAAGATTGGGCATGGAGCCCGTCGAACACCCGCGCACTTATGTGATCGACTATTCCGCTCCCAACGTGGCCAAGCCCATGCATGTGGGCCACATCCGCTCGACGGTCATCGGCGATGCGTTGTGCCGCACGCTGGATTTTCTGGGCCATCGGGTGATAAGCGACAATCACATCGGCGATTGGGGCACGCAATTCGGCCTGATCCTTTATGGATACAAGCAATTTCTGGACAAAGAAGCTTATGAGAAAAATCCCGTTTTAGAACTCGCCCGGCTGTATCGGCTGGTGCGGCAAATAATGGAGTATCAAAAAAATAATCCGACCGGCGCGGATGGGGACTGTCCCAATTTTCGTGTCAGCGAAAATGGGACTGTCCCCTTTAACGCAAACTCAAGCGAAAATCCGGACATCAACGCCGCCGTGCTCGTTGAAACCGCCAAATTGCACGCCGGCGATGCGGAAAATCGCCGCTTGTGGGAGGAATTTTTGCCAAAATGCGAGGAGGAAATCGATCGGCTCTACAAACGCCTGGACGTCCATTTCGATTACACCCTGGGCGAAAGCTTTTACGAGGACCGATTGGCGGCAGTAGTCGATGAATTGCTGGCCAAGGGCATCGCCCGGGAAAGCGACGGAGCGATTTGCATTTTCTTTCCCGACCAGGACGCGCCGATGATCGTGCGCAAGCAGGACGGGGCGTTCTTGTACGCCACCACCGATCTGGCCACCATCCGTTACCGCATGGAAACCTGGCGGCCCGACGCCATTTTGTACGTTGTCGATCATCGGCAGAGCCTGCATTTCCAGCAGCTTTTCCAGGCGGCAAAGCTGTGGGGTTACGGCGGCGTGGAGTTGCAGCACGTCAGTTTCGGCACGGTGTTAGGCGAGGACGGCCGGCCGTTTAAAACGCGGTCCGGTGATACGGTCGGGTTGGAAAGCCTGCTGGACGAAGCCGTGCGCCGAGCATCCGATATCGTCGCCGCCAACGACGGCGCCAAAGCCGACGGCCCGGAAATTTCGCCTCAAAGCCGCGCCGAAATAGCCGAGTGCGTGGGCATCGCCGCCATAAAATACGCCGATCTTTCCCAGAACCGCACCAGCGATTATGTGTTCAGCTACGACAAGATGCTGGCCATGAACGGCAACACGGCCACGTACATGCAATATGCCTACGCCCGGGTCCGCAGCATCTTTGCCAAGGGAAACTTCGATGCCCAGGCTTTGCGATCGTCCGGGGCGGCCATAAATCTTACCCTGGCTGAGAAAAAGACTGAACGAGACGCTGAACGGGCATTGGCCTTGGAACTGCTCCGCTTTGCCGAGGCCTTGGATCTGACCGCGGCCGACTATCGCCCCAACCAGCTTACTGCCTATCTGTTCGAGCTGGCCAATCGCTACTCGAGTTTTTTCGAGCAGTGTCACGTGCTGCGGGCCGAAAGCGAGCTTCTGCGTCAAAGCCGCCTGCTGTTGTGCGACCTAACCGCCCGGACCATCCAAAAAGGCCTGCAACTATTGGGCATCAAGGTAGTAGAGAAGATGTAGGGGGATATTCCCTACTCAGTGCTTCTTGCACGGCGCGGTCGATTTCTTGTGGATCGACGGGCTTGTCGCCGCCTAAGGTGTTAAGGAGTTTTCCTTGGCGATCGTAGATGCGGAGAAAAGGGATTCCGCCCCCTTTGATGTCAAATGCCTCGGCGGATTGCTCGCTGGCGCCAAAACGACTGATAAAGTTGGGAAAATTTGCCCCTTTTGCGGCAAGAAAGCGACGTACAATAGGCTCCTCAGACGGATCGTCAAGGCTCACGGCGGCGACCGCCAATCCGCGATCGGCCCAGCGCTTGTGGAGTTCCACCGTGTGGGGAAACAATTGCGCGCAGGGCGGACACCAGGTGGCCCAAAAATCGATCAGCACTACCTTGCCGCGGTGCTGTGCGACGAATTTGGCCAAACCATCGGCGTCGATCGATGGCAGTTTTTCTCCTGAAAAGTCCATATTTCCAGTCCGGGCGGCGCATCCGAGCACGGCTAACGACAATAACCATGGAATAATGGTTGAACGGTAAATATGTTGCGATTTTGAAATTCTGATCACTCCGTCTGAAGTTCCCACGCCGGAGCGTGGGAACGAGTGCAAAATGTTCCCGCGCCGGAGCGTGGGAACGAGTGAACCCCCGGTGTAATCACCGGGGGCTAAATAAGATGACTTCTTCACGTTGTCTATTATGACATATCATTTCTTATCTTCGTACTGGATGCTGCAGCCTAGATGTTTGGTTACGGTCTCGGTTGGAGTTTTTCCGGCCAAAAGTGCGTCAATCGCGTCGTGAAGATAGTGTTTTTTGACTCCGTCGGCCTTCATGTTGTCGTCGACCCCGCCCATGTAAGCAAGTTTGCGGTTTTGATCGAGGACGAATACGTGCGGCGTCGTGGTGGCGCCGTAATCGTGCCCGATTTTCTGCGTCGAGTCGTAAAGGTAGGGAAAATTGAATCCCTTCGACTTGGCTCGTTCCTTCATTTTATCGAGCCGGTCCTCGGGAATGTTGTTCACGTTCACGGCGATTAACCGGACGCCTTTGCTTTTGTAATCTTTTTGAAGTGCGATAAGGCGATCCTGATAGGCTTGGGCCACGGGGCAGTGATTGCAGGTGAAAACCACGACCGCCAGCTTGGCGTCTTTATAGTCGGACAGGCTGTGCGGTTTGTCGTCGACGCCGACGATGCCGGTCCAATCGGGGGCGGCGTCGCCGATCTTCAGATCAGCGGCCTGGCTCAACGCACTCATGAAAAATATCGGTCCTATTACGAGCATTATGAGATTGAGGGGACGAAACATGGAAGGCTCCTTAATTGTGTGAAATGGTAAAAATGCATCGGTTTGCTGATGTTGCCGCAATAAATGCCGCAAGAGAATCTTTAGCGGACGCCGGCAAAAAGGCAAGGGGCTAACGGGTGGTTGTTTATCGGCCGCCACGCATTGCCCGGGGTGGATGTTGTAAATAGGCAACAAGGTCTCCGCCGCAGCCGCCATAATGTGAATAATCAGCTTGGGATGTTAAATAGCGGAAGTGAAAGATTTGCCCGAGAATCGTTATTGAACTAGATTTATGATAGCGATCCGGTCCTTGGACGGTGCAACGAGCTTTTCGGCCCAAGTAAAAACCTTCTTCTCTCTTAACGAAATAAAAGTCCGTGGTTGCCGAGTTGACTGAAAACATTGGCGGGTGGGAGCGAATAACCAGCGCGCTGGATGAAATCCGCGTTTGCCATGAGGAAAATCCGGCTTTTTTCAGCGGCGTATTCGACCAGTTGGACTCGTTGTGCGGATCGCTTTTATCGCGGGAACAACAGGTCGAAAAACGGGGCGCCGAGCGGCGAGAGAGTATTTCAGCGCCGGATGCGATCGAGAATAACCGCTGGGACTCCCTGCTGAAGAAATTAGAGGAGGATCGCGCGGAAATTCGGGGTGAGCAGCAAAGCGTGCAACAGCAGATTGTCCGGCTTGCGGCCGCGGCTGAAGATTTGACAGCCGCGAGAAGTGAATTCCAGGCCGTTCGCGGCGAACTTGCCCGGCAGGGTGAGGAACTGACGGCGGTCCGCTCCCGGACGCTGGCGGCTTCGCAAGAAGTCGAAGAAAGCATTAAAAACAAAATCCGCGACGTGGAGCAACAACAATCGTTGTTGGAAAAAGAGCGCGCGGCAATGGAAAAAGGACTCGAGTCGGTGGGAAATCGAGCGGCGGAAATTGCGGAGTTGCTGGCCGAGCAGAAACGTCTGTCGGACACCCAGCAAAACCATTGGGAGGAGGACTTGAGGCAAATGCGGACGTTACTGGAAGGTCTGACCCGGCAAATCGCGGAACGCAGGCGGCAAGCCGAGTCTTCGCCTGCCGTCAAGCCTACGTCCGGAGTCGCGGCCGCGGCATCGGGCGATCCGGTGCTTGATTCGGTCTTGGCCCAATTTGAATTATTACAGCAAGATCGTTTATTCCGCCGTTCGGAAACCGCGGAACAAACAAACAAACAATTAATGAGCGGCAATACGCCATGAGATCATTTTTTCCGAAAAAAGCGGTTTATTGTTTGATTCTCGGCGTCACGAGCGTCGCGTTATTGCTTGGCGCGGCCGTATTTATCCCCGCATCGTGGCCGGACAAACCGATATTTATCGGCGCGGCGGCGATTGGAATGGTCTATGTTTTGGCGTGCGGAAGATCGGGCCGAGGGAAGTTGACGAAGGGAATTTCCACCCGGGGACAAAATGATTCGTCCAAAAAGGCGGTAATGCCGGGCCGCAAGCCCGCTGCCGCCGTCATTCCCGCAGCGAAAAAACCGGTCGATCCCAATGATATCGACGCTTTGGTGGAACAAATGCTCGCACAAGACCGGTATGCCTTATTGCTGCGCCCGCAGATTGCCGGAAATCTTAGTGAGGTGCAATTCGGCCGGGCATTGAGGGTCCTGGGGGAGTGCATGGCCTTGGTCCCGGACGGCGACGTGGAACTGGAGGAAAGCGATTCGTCGCGAGTTATTACTGTAAAGCGGTTTTTCCTTGATCGTTATCCGGTGACGAATCGGCAGTTTTATGAATTTGTAAGCGCGGGCGGTTATCGGCAGCCGGCCTTGTGGGATGAGACGATATTGCCGGGAGTGCTGGAATTTGTCGACCGCGATGGCAATCCGGGGCCAAAATACTGGCAAAACGGTTGTTATCCTGAGGACGAAGAAAAGCATCCGGTTGTGGGTATTAGTTGGTACGAGGCCGCCGCTTATGCCCGCTGGGCCGGAAAGCGATTGCCCAGCGACGCGGAATGGGTGAAGGCCGGCAGTTGGCCGGTGCGGATCTCCTCC
>JBEKGL010000091.1:0-9840 GCA_050012815.1 Thermoguttaceae bacterium | reverse complement strand
GGGATCATATCGCCAATAGCGTCTCACCTCGAAAAGATCCACGCGATTGGCATCCACACGCAACTCTAATGCTCCACCGCCTTGAAAGACGCAAATCGAGGGTGCAAATCGAGTGTGGTCCAGGGAGTTGCACAGATTGACTACGCCATTCTCCAATCCACCGACGTCCAAGCTAAACACAATGTGCAATATTTTTAACCGGTTGAGCATCGATTGCTACTGTTTTCAGGCAAGATGTGTTTTTGTGCTCCATTAAGAGGATTATTCTGCCTATTTATTTTTGTAAGATCAGATAAAGGCCCACAGTCCACAGCGCCACTCGCAGGGCTTTCGGAAAATTTACCACGATTACTTGGAAACCATCCCAGAACCATCTCAGTGAACATCCCGAATGCAGCGGAGAAATGGATAACTATCCAGATGATGGGCAAATACACTACAAATATTCCATCGGCGCGCCTTATTGCTAATACGATTGCCCCAATGATGAGTATGGATAGATATGCTCCAACAGTACTCGCACCAAGAATTGCTGCAGTTGTTGAAATCGAACCTAATGCGAGACTTAGACAAATCCATACCAATAATACCAAGGGTGCAAAGGTGCCAGCAGATGTCGTCTCCGGATGTTTCCGCATCAGGCGCATGCGGCCCCGGCCGTAACGCACAAGTTGGTGAAATAATGTGGTCAAGCTGGTCCGAGGATGGTATCGTATAGTAATTTGATATGTGAAGAAGCATCGCAATCCTGCTTTATCGATGCGGTGGTTCATTTCCACGTCTTCACAAGCGTCGAAGTTTTCGTCAAAATAACCGACTTTCTCGAATATGTCGCGGCGATAGGCTACTGCAACACTGATGGCGGGGACGAATCGTTCTTCTTTGGAATAAATAAATGAATCCGGGTGATGTCCCAACCTAGACGAGCGGGCTATGGCAATTGCCCTTTGTAATGGTGTGGTTTGAGAGATATCTAATGGTTGAGGGCGTCCCAAACAATCCGCGCCACTACCTTCGAAAGCCTTTGCCAGCCTGCAAAGCAACATGTCATCTTCCAATTCACAGTGCCCATCCACGATCAGCACAACATCTCCGTGTGATTGGCAAATGCCGATGTTCCGCGCGGCGCTCGAAAGCCGATGAGGATTGGAAAACAAACGGATGTTGGCGTATCTATTGGCATAGTTTGTCACCAGGTCAGGTGTACCGTCAGTCGATACACCATCTACAACGATGATCTCAAAACGTCCATGATCGTAATCTTGATGGACCAATTGATCCAGAACATGTTCAATGTGATTGGCCTCATTGCGTATGGGCACGATAACACTTATGAAAAGAGTGTGTTGGCTCTCCGGGATAGTGGTCTCAGAATTACTAGTTGGTTTTACTTCAGTCGGCATCAAATAATGGTATTATATGATATCAATATAATTTGTTTTATAAAGATAACTTGATAGAAGAGTCGTTTCCCCATGTGAAATATTGATTCATCTTGGCAAATATAAGCTGTTTGTAAAATGAATGATCGACCATTGGGATATTTAATGCGGAGTAAGAAGTATTTATGAAATAGCCTTCTTATGCGCCAATTGGGGAATTGCATCGGATAAACCTTGCTGTGCTGCGTAGTTTCCAATAACTTCACTCACCGTTCCGAAACGAAAGTTGGGAAGAAGCATGTCCAGCTTTTGTAGTGTCGTACGCAAATTTATGTAATGCCTAAATCGGGACTTTAGCGAGGCATTTTTAAATAAGCGGGGCTGCTCAGGATCGGTTTCCCAAGGATGAACATAAAAAATAAAAGGTTGACCTGTGGTGCGTCCAATGTATTTCAAGCACCATGTGGTCCAAAACAGCGGAAACAGTCGAAAATATCCTCCTCCACTCACGGGCAGATTTTGTCCGGCAAGCCGGACGATTGACGGCGGAAACTCCCATAGAGAACCGACGGATGTGTCGATTTGGTGCAGAAAGGGTTTTGCGCCGGGGATCCCGTAGCGGTCATGGTAAATGGGAAAGATACTCGAATCAATGGAATAACCCTCTTCTATAAGGATCTCAATGGCCCAACGCGACTGTTCGGTGACCGAAAAACTTGGGGCTCGATAAATAAAAACTCGCTCACCAATGATGTCCTCTAGCAATTTGCGGGAGAGACGGATGTCGTCTCTAAATTCTTCCGGCGTTTGGTTGTAGATCAAGCGGTGCCAATAGCCATGAGATGCAATTTCGTGCCCTGCTTGGTGAATTTCACGAACCAGTTGCGGATAGTGCTGACCCACCCAGCCAAGAATAAAAAAAGTGGCCTTGACATTATGACGATCTAATAAACCTAACATGCGGCGGGTATTTGTTACTACTCGGCTTTCATATCGGTCCCAGTTATCACGGGGAACATATCGCTCAAACGCCGATACATGGTAGTAATCCTCAACGTCGACCGTGAAAGCGTTAGTTATAACCATGATTTAGATATGACGTGATTAGTTGTATTACTCCTCAATGGCATTGCATAGATAACAATTTCATAACCTTGAGAAGCATTCAGAGTTTGGTGATACGCCATCCTGCAATAATTACTATTTCGGCTTGCCGGGCACGTGCAACGCAGAACTGCTTTGTGATGACCGTTTGCCGTCTTGACCGTCCGGCGCACCCGGTGTCGGATGGAAGACGGCATGATGTGGAATGCTGGTAGGCGTAATGATCTTTTTGTCCGTTGCGTTGTCGCCATTGCCAGAGGGAATAGGCGGAAGAACAACCTTACGGTGCAAGCCGGTGATACCTAGTGTCGGCAATTTAAATATGCGCAGAGCGGTGCAAATGAGAATACGAATATCCAAAAACAATCCTGCCCGTTCTACATACTCCAGATCAAGCGCCAACTTGCATCGAACACAATATAGATCGCTATCTGGGGGTAGGTTCAGTTGAGCCAAACCGGTGATGCCCGGCCGCACGACCATCCTGTTGGTATAATTGGGAACCTGCTTTAAAAGAACTTCCACGAACTCGGGCCTTTCGGGACGCGGTCCGACAAGTGACATTTCGCCTTTGAGCACATTGAACAACTGCGGGAATTCATCGAGGTGAAATTTACGCATAACCCGTCCTATAGAAGTAATCCGTGTATCTTGTGCTTGTGTCCAAACAGGACCTGTTCGCACCTCGGCATTATGGATCATAGTACGGATCTTATAAATGAAGAACTTACGGCCGTTTTTTCCCATCCGGCATTGATGATATATCCCCGGACCGCGCGATGTAAGACGCACTAGAACAATCAAGACAATCATAATTGGCAGACAGGGAATCAGCAGAATCGCTGCAAGAACGCGATCGATAAGACCCTTCCACCGAAAGTATGGTGCCGGCGAAACGGTCCGAATTATGTTTACTTTATAATCGTCTGGAACGATAGACCAAACAGTCTTATGCTTCCTTTTCTTGTTTATCTTGGTTATGTTTACCATGACTTTTGTCCTATTCCTTAAAGGCTTTAGCGTGGTTTGAATCACATTTTTTTATGGGAAGGTTCAATCATGCACCGTTTAGCCACGGGGAGAAAATCTTGGAGGAACTTTTTACATGGGTCATTGGTTTTTAAATCGGCATAAAAAGGCACTGTGGCGGCAAGTTGGATTTTGTAGAGATAAGGCTGCCCAGCCAGCGAAAACCGCGGATTCCCCGCCGCCAGCCAATAATCTCCGGTGCTCCAAGCATAGTACACCTGCAACATATCCGCCTTGACTCCCGTGGACCGGAATGTGAGGCTCCAAAACTTATCTTCTTGGTTCGATCGGTCTAACAAGGTAATACATTCCCGCGGAGCAAGCTGTTTATAAGCGCGGCTGGAATAACAAATCTCGGGAGTGTGAACTGCTATTGGGCCCGCAGGACCGACGAGTAATGTCATATTCACTATTTCGCCGGTTTTCTGGTTCTTATAAGTACGATAGATGTAGCCTGCACACTCCAACTGGTTGCGAGCTTCCTCGCTCATTTCTTGCGAGGAAAGCATCTGCCAACTGCCGAATCGCGCGGGTATTTTCTCCAGTTGTTTGCCAACAGTCTGCATGACTTCAGAAGGTCCCCAGCGATTGCTCATGTGTCCTTGAACCATCCCTGACACAACCGTCAACACTGCAACCAGAATCACACCAAACACGAAAGATTTCATAGATATCCGGGTTGAATCCTTGTTTTATGTCTGTTTAAGGGATTGCTCCAGTTCGGCTAACAATTTCTTGTCGCCAGGTGTGAGAATTTGGCTAGTTAAATCACCATCATACGCCCGCTTGAGTGAATTACGGGCTTTCTCGACATCGCCCGTTCGAAAATAAGCCACAGCAAGGTGGAAATAGTAGCGCGGATCGGCGTTGGGAGCGGCTGCGGCCATTTCTAAAAGTGGCACGGCTTCCTCGGCTTTACCTTCGAATACCAGAATCATGCCCTTAGTGTCTAATAGTCCGGGTTGAGGTCCGGCTAGGGCGATGGCCTTTTCTACATAACGCATGCCTTCACGTGCACTGTTTGGCTGCTCGGCAAGCACTGTTGCCAGATTATTCATCGTCAACACGTCTTTGGGACGGAGCCTAAGCACCTCCTGATAGAGACCGGCGGCATCCTCAAGTCGCTGTTGTAAAATCCGGATATTGGCAATGGCGTTTAGAATATCGGGATTCTTGCCAGAAGTATCTTTAACCTTGATCAGCAACGGTTCTGCCAGTGAAAAATCTTCTTTTGTCGGATTGCCTGAACTCAATAACAATGCTAAATTGAGCACGGGAAGAGGCGAAGGATCGCGATCCGCCGCTGTCAGGCATAAACGGATGGCATCGCCCATCTTGCCCTGATGCGCTAATGATATGGCTAAAGGTTCATATTTATCAGCGTTTTTGCTCTGCGCGCGTCGATACCACCGTTCTGCCGCCGAATACATCTTGACTGCCGCATATACATCACCGATGTGTACACACAAGTCGGCTTCGTCTTTGGGGTTCTTAAGATTTTTTTGCAATAAGCTTTCTGCTAATTTCTCGATTAAGGGCTCAATTTCTTTACTTCGATTCTGTTGATATAACCACCGTGCTCGCAGCCTCATGGTATCCAGGCTTTCTGGTGCAGCCGCTTCCAACTTTTTCAGCCAGGGTTCCGCTTCACCTGGCAAGTTATGTCGAAGCAACGTATCGACATAAATGATAAGATAAGTCGACGTAACCGTGGGGCTAGAGACAAGTTCCAGTAATCGCTCGCGGGCCTCCGGCAACTTGCCCTCAGCCTCATAAATTTTTGCTAGAAGCAACAAATATCCCGCCCCCGTCTCTTTGTAATCATTCACCAGTTTTTCCGCGATTAGCCGGGCTTTATCGAGATTCTCACGTCCTCCCCTTTGGGCGAAAAAGGAGGCTCGCAGTAATTGATTAAGATGATCGCTGCGATCGTCAACTGACGCACCGTCCATCATTGCAATTGCTTCCTGCCACTCCTTCTCGCCGCCTCTTTCCACTAGAATTCGGGCCAGAAGGCGCCGTGCGGGACTGTAAAGGGGGTCCAATTGCAAAGCTCGTCGCAAGGCTTTTTCAGCCGCCTCGGAATCGTGCCCGACAAGTTGGTTTGCCAGGTTTGTTTGGGCGGCTGCCCTATCTTCCACCGATTTAGCCAGTTCGCTATAGCTGGCTTTGGCTTTTTCCTGGTCTTGGAGCAAATCATAGCCTTGAGCAAGCAGCAGATTACGTTCGGCAGGAGATATTTGCTTGTTTTCCGTAATCTGTGAAATGGTTTTCAGGGCTTTGTCTTTTTGGTCGGTCTGTACATAGAAATTCAACAGTGCATAATAAACGCTCGGATCAGCCGGAACATGTTGTACGGCTTCATGGAACACCTCTTCTGCTTCGGCTACATTATTGTCGGCCATTAACATCCGTCCCAACCAGATGTAGGACATCGGATCTGTTGGACGGCTTGCAACGCCTTGTCGTGCTATCTCGATTGCCTGAGTCCATTTACCCTTCCGTGAGGCATCAGCCAGCTCCAGCGATGTCAAAATGGAGGACGCGGGAATTTGATCCCGCAGTTGCACTAGGTATTTTTCCGCTTCCGTAAATCGCTCGAGTTTATACAACAACATCACAAGCGACTCGAAAACAGCCAACCTGCGATCTCCAAGTCTAATTGCCGCCTGATATGCTTCCGCCGCCTGGTCGAATTTGCCGCGGCGTTCTAGAATCAGGGCGTTAAGGATATGCGCCGACGGCCATGATGAACGCAATGTTAGTATTTCTGATTGCAGCTTTTCAGCCTCTGCCAACTTGGGATCATTGACACCGCTGGCCTCGTACAGCAACCGCCGGGCCTTGCAGTACCGCCATAACGAACCGTCCGGCCCTTCAGTATTCCGCAGTTCATTTTCCCACGTTTTGGCTTTGCTGAAGTCCTTTTTTTCCAATGCGCGTTCCACTATCTGAGTTATCAATACCGGCATGGCGGGATCGAAGGGATTATCCGCATTCGCATTACGGTCCTTAAGCATCCGTTGCAATTCTTGTTCCGCGTCTTCGAAACGGTTTTCAATCATAAATATCTGAACCAGTTCTTTTTGCAGGGTCTTCTTATCTTCCGAATTGACAATTGAGATTCCGCTTTGCAGGATTTGACGCGCCTGCTCATAATCCTTTCGAATGGTTGCCAGACGGGCGCGTATTAACCAGTTTGCTGCGGAATTGTCCTTCTTCTTATCGAGTTCTTCCAATAACCTGTTCACGTCCTCGACGCTGCCGAGGCGCTCGTAGGCCAAACTAAGTTCCAATATTTGTGAAGATGAAGGGGGTTGGGCCGTTTCGGCCTCGCGGAGCTTTTCCAGGCCCGTTCGAATCGCCGTTTCACGATCTCCCCGCTCTTCGCCGCGAAGAAGTATATAGTTGGCCTCGAGTAGTTTCAGGTTCACGGCATTTTGCGGCGGAGAATCGGCAAGTGGCTCTTTGGCCCCGGCCAGCGCCTTTTCAAATCCGGCCCAATTTCGCTCGTTTACTGGTTTTCGCGATTCCGTCTGGAATCTTGCCACGGCCAATAGCATGTTGATTTCCGCGTCGTTTCCTATGGCCAGTGCCTGTTCGCAGTGTCGGACGGCTAAATCAAAACGGCCCAGATTTGCCCAGGCTTTCGCCGCCGCCTTATGAGCTTGCAAAGATTGTGAGTTTAGTGTTGATGCTTCGTCGAAAGCCGCCGCCGCCTGGTCCCATTGATTCAACGCGGAATAGCATTCGCCCAACAGCATCCAAGCCCGGAAAACCTCATCCCCGCCGATCAAGGAGATGTTGTCGCTCACTGCCACTTGCTTTAGGAGCGGTAATGCTTGCGGATGTTCGCGTCGCTTGACGCGCCACTCCGCTCGCAGCAATGCCCTGCTTAGTTCCAGCCAAGCTTTTTGTCTTCGTGCCGCCTCGGAGCCGGCGTTGGCCGCGGCGGCGAGCCTATCAGCCAATTTGTCGAGCACGTCGAGAGGTCCGTCACGGTCGTTCTTGTCCGATCTGGCGACTGCATTAACATCTCCTTGGGCAAGTAAAATTTGCGCCAACAGCAAATTAAGTCTTATGCGGTCCCCGGCATTCTCCAAACCCTGCTTACAAACGCCGATGGCTTTATCGGCCTGCCCTTGAGCAAAATATATCTCGCCCAGGCCGACATAAGCTCGGTCGTCGGAAGGTGCAACTTTGATTGCCGCCAGGTATGAATCGCCGGCCTTACTTAAATGGGGGCTCGCTTCGTCCGAATTACCCTGCCCGCGATACGTTTGCACGGCTTTTGTCCGCTCGTCTGCGGCTTTGGTCAACAACACATCTAGATTTTGCGGATCCAATTTCCAAGCGGCTTCCAGGTCTTCCTCGGCTCCGGGCAATTTATAACGATTGCGATAAGCATACCGTGCAAGCAGGGCTTCGGTATCTTTTTCGCAGGCTTGAATCATAGTGTCCATTATTTGATTTGCTTTGTGCTCTCTTTTAGTTTTGGAGAGCGATTGATCTTCCTGATTGAGTAATTGTGGTTCTTCGCGATAAATGTGGGCTAAGATAATCGAAAGTTCCCGATCGCCAGTGTTGAGTTCCAAAGCTTCTTCAACGATATTACCCGGACTATTATCGTCTTTTAAATTAATTGAAGCACCGGATTTATGCTGCCGGAACAAAGCCAGTGACAACAATCGCTTCCCTTGAGCGAGTAGGCTTTTTCCCTGAGGATCTTCTTCATTCTTGTTGAGAAGCTCTTCAGACAGCTTGATGATTTGGTTGGCTTCGGTTTGGGCGGGAGTGAATTGTTGGGTTTCTAGCAGGAGTTCCGCCAAGCGAATACGAGCCGCAGGCACTTTCTCTGCGATAAGCAGGCCCAATGCCTGGTAATAAAGTTCAATAGCTCGGCGTTTGCCTTGAAAATCCTTGGCCGATTGATCGAAGTCTTTTGCAAGGCGAAGCCGCACGTCGCCGTCGTTCGGATAGAGTTGCAGATAGCGGTAGAGACAGTCGGCCGCGGCTTTTAATTGTCCTTTACTCTCCAACTGATCGGCGCGTTCCAAATACGAATGGGCTGAGCGGGCAGTCTGGTAATAATTCCAACAATACAACGCGGGCCCCAGTATCGCCAAGACAATAAAAGTGCCCATGAGTAATCGAATATTGAGCACCCGGCTTTTTTTCCGACCTTGCGAGTGTTGATTTTGTAATGTGGACATATTCAGGCGTGACGGATTGAGTTAAGTTTATGTTTTGTTCTGATAAGCATAGCTGCCGTAGCGATATGCATAGCTTTTTGTGGGAATTCCGTTGATTACCAGTCCCACGGGCTTGCCGCCCGCCGCCATCAGCCGTTCGTAAGTCTTTTTTAATTGGTCCATTCGGCTGATGTCGCGCATTACACAAATCAACGATGCGTCGGATGCCGAGGCCAGAACCAGGGTTTCGCTGGCCGCGAGCACCGGCGATGTATCGATCACGACATATCGATACATTGAAGGAATGGATTTTAACAGTTTCGCGGTCGCGCCGTTGCCCAACAGTTGATGTGGACTGGTTTCCAAAATGCCCGCCGGCAGAATATGGAGGTGATCGCCCCAACCGGGGACGATCGCTTGTTCGATCGGACATTCACCTTTAAGAACCTTTACCAAACCGGGCTCCAACGGCACATTGAAGATCTTATGGATGCTGGGCGAGCGCATATCGCCGTCGATCAGCAGTATCGGTTTGCCCGTGACCTTGGAAAGACTTATGGCAAGTTGCGCGGAGACGCTCGTTTTGCCTTCTTGTTTTACACTGCTTGTTACCGTGAGCACGCGCATGTCGCGCAGGTATTCGGATAGCATCAAGCTGGTGCGGAGACTGTCGATGCTTTCTTCGAATACTTGAACTGCCAATCCAATCCGCTTTGATGTGGCTCCACGGGTTCTGATCCGGCGAGACGGCAACTTTGCAATTTCGCCCACTACGTTTAAATGGGTCTCTTGTTCCAAGAACGATGTGTCTCCGATGTAACGCGCAAGCCGTTGCCAGAGAAACGCAAGGCCAAAGGGCGCGACAAAACCCGCTAGCGAGAAAATTATCGTATTTGTCCAAGGAGAATTAACTTGCATTTTCGGGACTTCGGCGGATTGCATGAGAACGACGCGTTCCGGAGCGCGTTGTTCGGTGCGAAGTTTTACCGCCCGCTCGGCTATCAACGCAAATACTTTTTCCGCCCGATCCAGTTCGGCCTCTTTGAATTTCAATTTCAACGTGTCGCCGCTGGTTTCCATAGCGTCCTTGAGTGAATTCTCATAACGTTCGGTCAGCATATTGACGGTGATTC
>JBEKGL010000090.1:0-9859 GCA_050012815.1 Thermoguttaceae bacterium | reverse complement strand
GTTAGAGGGTATTTTTTGGATTACTTAGGGCATCGGTTGTCCGGACTGTGAAGGCGGATTGACCGGTGCCGGGCTGCCCGTCACCGGCGGATTGCCGTCCCAAGGCGACCGGGCCATACGCCATGAAGCCGTTGCCACGCCTAGCGCGATACCCAAGACCACTGCCAAAAAAAATGCAAAAAAAGTTTTCATGGCTATTAGATAGACAACGATTGTAGCAACTATTCAGCGGATTGCAATAAAAAAGACAACGACTCCGAGTAAAATAAATTTTCACCACGAAATTACGAATTAAAAGCCTATAAGTTTTTTTCGTTTTTTCGTCCTTTCGTGTTTTCGTGGTTAATCGAGGCAATGATATGTGATACTTTACGTCGGCGATTTAATAAAATAAGTTGCGTAAATGGTTCGAGTAACAAAAAAGGAGGTTCAAATGCCGCTATTGAGAATAATGCTCTTAATTGCCTGTTCGGCGATCGGTTCGGTCGCTGTTTGTGCCGCGGAAACCGATTTGCAGCCCACCGGACTACGTTGCGAGAATTTGGAAAATCCCTTGGGCATCGACGCCGTCAAACCTCGATTGAGTTGGAACTTTGAGTCTGCCAAGGGGATGGGGCAAATTGCCCGGGGCCAAAAGCAGACGGCCTATCAAATTCTGGTCGCATCCTCGGCGAAAATACTCGCCGGCAACGAAGGCGATCTTTGGGACAGCGGAAAAATCGCATCGCAACAATCCATTTATATGGAATATGGCGGCAAAATACTTCAGTCCTGCCGGGCCTGCTATTGGAAGGTGCGGGTATGGGACGCCCAAGGCCGGATCGGGGTCTGGAGTTCGCCTTCGACGTGGTCAATGGGATTGCTGCAAGCCGACGACTGGCATGGCAAATGGATCGGCCAAGAATCGGGCAATGCCGTGCCGATATTCCGCAAGGAATTCGCGGTCGAAAAGCCCATCCGGCGAGCGGAAGCCCATATCTGCGGATTGGGGCAATACGAGTTGCGCCTGAATGGCGAAAAGGTCGGCGACAATGTTCTGGATCCGGGCTGGACCGACTACCGCAAATCCTGCCTTTACACTACGTACGATCTTACGGCCTCGCTGAAACAAGGCGGGAATGTCTTGGGATTGATGCTAGGCAACGGCCTGTACAACGTGGAAAAAAGCAAACGCTATAACAAAGGCGTTTGGTCATTCGGCCGGCCCAAGGCGATCGTTCAGTTGGACATTCTTTATTCCGACGGGTCAAAGTCTCAAGTTGTTACGGATGAATCATGGAAATGTGCTCCTGGTCCCATTGTGTTTTCCGGCGCTTATGGCGGCGAGGATTACGACGCCCGGCTGGAGCAAACCGGATGGGATCGGCCTGGTTATTCGGAAAGTTCGGAAAGTGAAATGTGGAAACCGGTCTCCGTAGTCAATGGCCCGGGCGGGATTCTGCGAGCACAGATGATTCCAGCCATAAAAGTCATGAAGACCGTAAAACCCGTCGGGCCGCCCCAAAAAATCAAAGACGGTTGGCTATACGATCTGGGCCAGAATTTTTCCGGTTGGCCGCGGATTGTCCTAAGCGGTCCAAAAGGGGCGACAGTGCGTCTTGTGCCGGGCGAACTTCTATCGAACGGACAGGTCAACCAATCTTCCTCGGGCCATCCGGCCTATTTCCAGTACACGCTTAAAGGCGAAGGCCGCGAAGAATGGGCGCCTCGTTTTAGTTATTACGGATTCCGATGGGTTCAGGTCCAAGGCGCGGCCCCCAAAGACGCATCCGCAACCGACGGAACTCCGCTTATCGAGGATCTGGAAGGGCAGGTGCTTTATCCCGACGTGCGAACGGCCGGAGTTTTCGAGTGCTCGAATCCATTGTTCAATCGCATTCATGAGATCATCAATTGGGCCATAATCAGCAATATGAAGAGCGTGCTGACCGATTGTCCGCACCGCGAAAAGCTGGGATGGCTGGAAGAGAGTTATTTGAACGGTCCGGGCGCGATGTTCAACTACGATGTATTGCCGCTGTATCGAAAGATCGCCCAGGACATGGCCGAGGCCCAACTGGACAACGGCTTGGTGCCCGACATCGCACCGGAATATGTCGTTTTTCCGGACGGCTTTCGCGATTCGCCCGAGTGGGGAAGCGCTTCGATCATCTCGCTCTGGCTGGCCTACCAATATTATGGGGACCTTCAAATCCTGGAAAAACATTATCCCATGATGCAGCGCTACCTGGATTATCTGGGCACCAGGGCCAAAGGGCATATTCTCGACTACGGCTTGGGCGATTGGTATGATATCGGCCCAAAAGGGCCCGGGCCGGCACAATTGACTCCCATCGCTGTTACGGCAACGGCCACTTATTATCGAGATGCGGTTATTTTGTCCAAAACGGCCCATCGCTTGGGAAAAACCGCCGATGCCGCAAAATACCGCGATATAGCGGCGGAAATCCTAGCGGCGTTCAACCAAAAATTCTTCGACCGACCAGAAAAAAACTACTCCACCGGCAGCCAGACCGCCCTGGCAATGCCCCTGGTCTTGGGGCTAGTCGATCCCGATTCGCGCCAGGCGGTTGCCGATCGGCTGGTCAAGGACATTCGCGACCATGGCAATCATACCACGGCGGGCGACGTGGGCCACTGTTATGTGCTTAAGGCCCTGGCCCAAGCAGGCCGATCGGACGTGATTTACGATATGGCTTGCCGCAAAGATCATCCGAGTTACGGGTATCAAATCGAACACGGTGCGACCACCTTGACCGAGGCATGGGACGGCCCGACTCGCGGCGCATCGCAAAATCACTTCATGCTCGGGCACATCGAAGAGTGGTTTTATAGCGAACTGGGCGGAATTCAAGTGGATTTTTCCAAAAACGACCCGCAGCGGATCGTGATCCGCCCATACTTTTGCCCCGATATCCAATGGGTAAAGACCTCGTATCAATCGATTTTAGGCCGGATTGCGTGCGAGTGGAAACGCCAAGGGAAGCAGTGCTCGATGCGGGTGATTATTCCCCCAAACGCTTGTGCGTCGGTGTGTATTCCCGTAAAGGATCATTCACTGGTTAATGAAGAAGGCAAACCGGCAGATCAATCGGACGGAGTGAAGTTTATCGCTCAGGAGCCCGATCAGGCCGCGTTTACTATAAGTTCGGGCGAATATTTTTTCGAGTGGTCCGATGATTAATAACCAACGGTCCCCTCTACCCTTGGGAGAGGGTTAGGGTGAGGGCGTTACGTAATGGAGCTTTTATTTATTGAGTTAAGGAAACATACATGCTCAATTTGTGCCGTGTGCCGGTCTCGCACACGGAGTGTGCGGTCTACGTTCGCGTGCGGTCCAACATTATTTCCGCAACCGGCGATGGAGCGTTTCGCGGCATAGGGTAAAAAAACGCTGGTAATCGTCGCGGCGATAGTCGGCGAAGGTGCAATCGTGGTGCTGCCAGCGGTTGTGCTTGTAATAGAGCGTTACTTCGGCGTATATGCCGCGATTCAGATATATGCGGTGTGCGAAATCCTTTGTCGAGGCCAGGATCAACTTGCCCAGGGTGATGTAGCCGGGATCGAGATTAAGCGGACGGTGCTCCGGATGCGCGGCCAGAGCGGTGTATTCGTCTTCCCAAGCATTGGTCAGCAACTTGACATCCACCAGGTCGGCCGGATCAAAGGGCTGTTTGAAGGCGAAAAAGACTTTTTTCAGGCCCGGGCCCATGGTCGATGTGTAGTATTCCGTTTCGGAGAACTCAAAGGCCGGGCTTTCCAATTCAATCGGTCCCCACAGTGCCTCCGCCCGTTGTTTGGTCCAATGCAAAGCCTCCTCATATCGGCTGAATGCAGCCAGCAAGAGCAATGCGGGAGAATGGCTAGTTGGTTGGCCCATGATGTACGAATCCCAAAAGCATTAATGCACAAAATAGTCTCATGGCTGCCACGGTTTATGTTTAAGTGGTTAATTTAATAACACTCACTCCGGCTTTTGCTGCCGCCGCGGAAAGCGATTCGTCAAGAGTTGCCAATACCTCACCTTCCCGCATTGCCAATTCCAGATAAGCGGCATCATAGGCAGAAAGTCGATAAGTTCCGGCCAAAGTGTATATGTCGCTCAAGGTTTTTAATGAAGTAGGCGAATCAACCAGAATCGGCAGCATCTCAAGCATTGTGATAAAATGGGACGCTTGAGCAGGCGTTAAACGTCCTCTGCGTTCTCCAACAGGCAAAACGTTAGCTACTTCAAAAAGCCAAATGGCCGGAACCAGGGCTTGGTCTTTCAAGAGTCTGTCAAGGACATGGTCGGCGATCAGTTGCGATTCATCCTCAAAGCACCAGTTCATTGCGATCGAACAATCGAGAACAAATCGACTCATCGCCGGCCTTCCTCGATCATTTCGCGAATGGACAATCCTTCTAAACGCCGTCCTTTGCGGTATTCCTTAATGTCTTGTATGACTTGAGACAAATCCGAATTGTTTTGATTAGGCACAGGAACAATTCTCGCAACCGGGACGCCCTGTTTCGTGATAGTGATCAACTCGCCTTGGGCTACGCGATCTACTAAATTAGGCAATTGCGATCCAGCTTCTGACAGGCCAATTGTAACCATAATTATATTCCTCCCACGAAAGGACTATATTTATATTATAATCATTGGCACTGATTATAACAATCCAAGCTAAGATTACACATCCCCAAGCGGCTCCCGCGGACGGGATCATTTCTGTCGATTGTGAAACCGGGCGTTGTCCTTGCGTTCGCGGCGGACAAGGTCGGCCAGGGTTTTGTCCGCGCCGTCGAGATCGATCATCTCGGCATCCTTTTCCCAACGCCATTTCATTTCCAGTTTGCCTTGTTTCAGGCCGCGCTCGCCGATAACCACCCTTAGCGGAATGCCCAGCAGGTCGGCGTCCTTGAATTTCACTCCCGCGCGGCAATCGCGGTCGTCTAAAAGCACGTCGATCCCGGCGGCGGCAAGTTCGTCGTGAAGTTGTTTGGCGGCTTTCATGGAGGGCTCGTCCGGGACCTTTACGGGCACTAGCAGCACTTCGTATGGGGCCAGGGTCATGGACCAAATAATGCCGTTTTCGTCGTGATTGGTCTCGATCAAGGAGGCAAGGATGCGGTTTATGCCTATGCCGTAACAGCCCATGATAATGGGCTTTAATTGTTCGGTGGCATCAAGAAATCGGGCGTTTAGGGCCTCGGAGTATTTTGTGCCCAGCTTGAACACGTGCCCGATCTCGACGGCATGTTGCATGGCCAATTTCGCACTGCACCGCGGACATGCATCGCCGTCAACGGCCTTTCGCAGATCGGCAAACCGATCGACCTGGAAATCGCGATTTAGGTTTACGCCCCTCAGGTGGGCGTCGGCCTGGTTTGCGCCAACAACGGCATTGACCATTGCCTGAATGTCGCGGTCGGCGAAGATGGGGATTTTTTGTTTCATGCCCACCGGTCCGGCGAATCCCACGGGCGCCCCGGTAACCTGATAGATCACGTCCGGGGCGGCCAGTTCGATTTTTGCGGCCGCCGCCACCTTGCGGATCTTGCCTTCGTTGGCTTCGTGATCGCCGCGCAGGAGCACGGCAATCGGTTTGCCGTCGGCCGCGTATATCAGCGTCTTGATGATATCTTGCGGTTTGCAGGCTAAGAATTTGCTTACCTGTTCGATGGTTGAAACATTCGGGGTATCGACTTTTTTAAGCGATTCCTGGGGCACATTGGGCGGAACACAATCGCGCGCCCCGACCTCGGCCTTTTCCTGATTGGCCGCGTATCCGCAGTCCTTGCAGTGCAAGATTGTATCTTCGCCATTGTCGGCAATGACCATGAACTCATGGCTGGCGTCGCCGCCGATCGGCCCGCTCTCGGCCTCCACGGCCAGGTAGTCCAGTCCGCAACGGGCAAAACTGCAACAATAGGCCGAGTACATCTTCTCATAACTTTCGTTGAGCGATTCGACCGTGGGATCGAAACTGTAGGCGTCCTTCATCAAAAACTCGCTCGTGCGCAATACGCCGAAGCGGGGCCGCTCCTCGTTGCGGAACTTGGTCGTGATCTGGTACACCGTGATGGGCATCTGGCGATAGCTGGAAATATGCCGGGATACGAAATCGGTGATGATTTCCTCGTGAGTTGGTCCAAACACGATGGGCACCTTGCGGTTCTGCCTGGGAAGAGTCGCCTGCACCAGTACATTGCCGAAGGCCCACACCCGGCCGGTCTGCTCCCAAAGCGTCAATGGCGACATGGCGGGCATGGCCAATTCCACGGCCCCGGCGGCGTTCATTTCCTCGCGCACGATCTGTTCGGCCTTTCTAAGCGCTAAAAGGCCCAAAGGCAGATAGGTATAAGCCCCAGCCATCACCTGGTTGATCAATCCGGCTCGGAGCATAAGGACGTGGCTGGGAATTTCCGCCCCTTCGGGCGTTTCCTTCATGGTGGGGATAAGGGTTTGGGTCCAGAGCATTTTTTTTAGGGGCTAGAGGTTGTATTTGAGGTTTAATCGCGTTTTGTGTATTGCAAATTGTCAATTGCAAATTTCAAAATGCAAATTGAACAACTATAACCACTTGCGTGATTTGACTGTGCATTTTAACGGAAAAACGACGTTTTCGGCAAGGGGGAATGGAATTAGGAGACTATCTGAGATTTCGTGTGGAAAAAAAGTGGACAATCCCATGGCCTTGTGTGGTCTCATTATGCCTCCTACAATCTATAACAAATCATTTGCACTGCCAAGTTCGTTGTCCGGAAAGGCCCTCCATGACGCGACGTTTTATCAATCAGTTTGGTCATCAAGAAGTTGTCAACGAGGTGTTTGTCGCCAACGGCAAACAACTTCGGCCGAATCGCACTGGGAACCTTTATCTACAGGTCGAGCTTTCCGACAGCAGCGGGTCGATCGGGGCGCGGATGTGGAACGCCAGCGAGGCGCTTTATAAATCATTTGAAAATGGAGATTACATCCGCGTCGAGGGCGCGACGCAAATCTTCCAAGGCGCAGTGCAATTGATCCTCAAACGGATCGAAAAGGTCGATCCCGCCCAGGTCGATCCCGAGGATTTTACTCCTCGGCCGGCGGTAGCGGTGGACAAACTTTTCGCCCGGCTGGGCGAAATGCTCCGCAGCATGGGCGATCCGGGCCTAGTGAACCTGGCCGAATGTTTTTTGCTCGACGAGGCCTTCACGGCCAAGCTGATGATGGCCCCGGCGGGCACCAAGAACCATCACGCCTACCACGGCGGATTACTGGCACATATCGTGAGCCTGATGGAAGTGGTGCTGCGCGTGGCGCCCTGCTATCCGCAGGTCGATTGCGACTTGTTGTTAATGGGCGCGTTTTTGCACGATCTGGGCAAAATCGATGAACTGACCTACCAGCGCGCACTGGCCTATAGCGACGAAGGCCAATTAATCGGGCACTTGGTGATGGCCGTCGGCATGTTGGAGGACAAAGTCGCGGAAGCGGAAAAATTATCCGGCGAACCGATTGCCGAGGAAACCGTTCTGCGCTTGAAACACATGATCATCAGCCATCACGGCGAATACGAGTTCGGCAGCCCCAAATTGCCCATGACCTTGGAAGCCATCGCACTGTATTGCCTGGATAATCTGGACGCCAAGATCAACTCCTTCCACCAACTCATCGCGGAAGACCCAAACGTCGATAGTTCTTGGACCGTATATCAGGCCAACATCGAACGAAAACTATTCAAGGGCAAACCAAAAGAGCGGACTTCTAAAGGGGATTAAAAACGCCTAACATAAAGCCGCGACCGTTGGTCGCGGTTTGAGTGCGCGACCAACGGTCGCGGCTTTATTTTGATGGGAAAAGTCCTGATAATCGATAAAAAAATCGATTCAATGCGTTTTCAGCCGCCGAAGATTAGTTTAGTAACGAGTGATGTAACATACGACACAAGCGCCCAAGTGAAAAAGGATATGACCGCAGTTATAAAAATCTCGTGCAATTCCAGATCGTTCCAAGCTGTATTCATGCCAAGCCAGTAAAAAAATACGGGCGTAAAAAGATATATGGCGGATGAAAGGATAGGCATATTTAATGAAGGCAGAATGTAAGGCAGAAGATAAAGAGGCGCGATCGTGGCACATGCCACTATGAAGCACTTGGCGATATCCCAACGTAGATCCTCGAAAGCGAATCCCAGTCCGATAGACGAACAAATTAACAAACCCAAAAAAATTCCCAGGGCGGCGGCAAGTATGAATAAGACCGCATAGCCCAACCATGCGACTAGGCTACAGAGAACCGCCGCTCCCGTCACCACGATCATCAGCGTGCGCAGGGAAAATTGCGGCCGTTTGAACCAGGACGCCGGTTCTAGTTCCTCTTCATCTTCCTCATCCCATTTGTCTTCCATTGTTGTTTTCCTTTCTTCCGCCGTCATGATACCCGGCACATTTAAGTGTAATGGATATCCCTATTTGAACATTGATTTTTACATAAAATGCGGGGTAGGGCAAGATTCCCTGGCAGACGGCTGTTAAAGTGGTTGGGGAAAGGTTAAAAATAACGGTTTCGGCAAAATGCGCATTTATAGCCTATAACAAACCGGGGACAGGCTTCTTACCTAAAGAGCCATAACATAATAAGATATTCAAATCAGGAGGGGCAGACATTCTTGTCTGGCCCGAAAAGGACAGGCAAAAATGCCTGCCCTCCCGTTTAGACCGTTTATTCTTCCCAGGGAACGATAGCATGAAATGGAACATCTGTGGAAAATCCGGCACTCCAGTGGCCGCGCCTACGGCGACAATTCTCAGGACATCCCCGCCGTCTTCCGACCTCGAGCGTAGGGCGGTGGAAATCGGCCGCGAATTATTAGGTCCGGCACGGGAATACAAGGCCGGGCTTTTTTCGGCCAAGTTCTGGTCCGACCAACTCATGAATTGGGCCATGAAAGATCCGGCCTTTAAGATGCAATTGTTCCGTTTTATAGATGTTTTTCCCATGCTCAATACGCCCGAACTGGTCCACGATTATCTGGTGGATTATCTAATGCAACCGGAAGTTACCCTGCCGCCGGGTATGGAGTTAGGATTGAAAGCGGGGGGGCTGGCCAAGGGGCTTTTTGCCAAAACCATTGCCGGGCGCATCACCGCCATGGCGAGTAATTTCATTGCCGGCGCGGATGCCGCCGGTGCTCTACCCACCTTGGAAAAACTGTGGAAAGATGGCATCGGCTTTAGCGTCGATTTGCTGGGTGAAGCCTGCGTCAGCCAGGCCGAGGCCCGGGCGTATCAGGAGCGTTATCTCGACCTGGTGGAAGTACTGCCCGGCGCCGTGGCCCAATGGCCCGCCAATCCGCAGTTGGAGACGGATCATATCGGCCCCGTGCCCCGGACCAACGTTTCTATCAAAATCAGTTCGCTCTGCGCCCGGACCGACGCCATCGATTTCAAAGGTTCTTTAACGGCATTGATCGAAGCCCTAAAACCAATCCTGGAAGCGGCGGCGCGGAACAATGTCTTTGTGAATTTCGACATGGAGCAAGCCGCGCTAAAAGATCTTACGCTGTCGTTGTTCGAGCAATGCTGCGAGGTGGTCGATTTTCCGGCCGGTCTGGCCATACAATCGTACCTGCGCAGCGGCATGGAGGACGCCCAGCGGATCATTGCCTGGGCGCAGCGGACCGGCCGGCAGATTACCGTGCGGCTTATTAAAGGCGCTTATTGGGACTATGAAGTCATCAATGCCGAAAAGATGGTCTGGCCCGTGCCCGTGTGGACCGCCAAACACGAAACCGATGCCTGTTTCGAACGCATGGCCGAGCGATTCTTGGAGGCCATACCGCGGCGCGCCGGTCAAGGAGGCGTGAAACTGTCGCTGGGATCGCAC
>JBEKGL010000089.1:0-9914 GCA_050012815.1 Thermoguttaceae bacterium | reverse complement strand
GTTTCGCCTTAGTGTTCAAGTTCGGTTTAAAATCGCCCGCGGCTTGCCGCTCTGGGATATAGTACTATTGTATTACTCCAATAATACAATATCCGTCGCCTTTTTGTAAACCCCAAATTGGAGAATTTGTGGATAAAATCTCCCGGTTTGAAATCTCGGGATTTGCGCAAAATTATCCTGATCGCCCCCTTATCGTGCAGGCGTCTAGCCCGCCTTTTTTCGAGCATGCACATTATTACCGGACAGATGAGCCGCCTGTGTCACAAAATTAGTCGAATAATTTCCATGCGGCTCTTTCAATAGACACGTGATAAATCCCAACGCCGCAATTCGTTATGGCGGCCGGGCAATCGCTTCCCGGTGGGCTTATTTATAGGTGACCGGTAAGTATTTGAGGAGCTTCGCTTCGGGACTCTATGGTCCAAACGGTTTGCTTTTAGACAGCGCCGGCAACCAACGGAGCCATTAAGTATGGCAAGAATTTAGCAGCGGAGGGCACGGGGCTCGAACCCGCAACCCCTTACGGGGCACCACATTTCCAGTGTGGCCGCTAACCATTCGCTTACCCTCCGTAATTTCTTACACAATACCAGTTTGCGCTACAATTCTTGGCCCGTCAAGAGGCTTCAGACGCCGCCGCGCGCAATTGGCGTGCAAGAATTGGCACGATCGGATGATGGCGGATCTGGCAATCGTAACGATAATCATCGGTCGGCCGGAAAATCACGGCGATTTTAACCGGTTTGATATCGGGACCGAATGACGTAGGGTTGACAAAAGAATGGAAACTCTCGCGCCAAGGGGACAGTCCCATTTTCGCCGACCATGCAAGCATGGTGCCCGGAAAATTGGGACAGTCCCCAACTTACGCATATTTTGAAAGGGGATGATTTCATGAAAATCGCTTTCTTACCGATTTCAATCCTGATTTCGATTATCGCAATTTCCTCGGATATTTACGCACAAAAAAACGATTCCGACCAGGAAATGACTCCACGGGAACAAGCCGATTTTCTCGACACCATGTTCCCATTGGCCAAACAAAACGGCATTGACATGAACATTGTGAGGGTTGATTCGCAGGACAATAACATTGTGCGCAACGACTTTGTCGCCACATTCAAGGACGGGCGAAAAACATTGGAACAGGTGATAAGCCACCCGGAAACCGCAACGGCCATTCAACTATTCGTGGCAACCGATATGACTTACCGATCTGGTAATTTGCATGAGGCGGGTTTTCTATTCCACGCGGGCTGCGTCCGTCTTTACCACGATCTGGAAAAGTATCCGCCAAGAGAATCTGACGCCGGCAATACGAAGTGGTTCCTTAATGTGCTGGAAAATAGCGTGAGAATCGATCTGGTGCGCAATTTATACTCGCATCCGAAAATCCTGGTCGAAGTCGTCAAACAGCTCGAGGCCTGGAACATGAAAGAGCAACCCGGATATAAACCGGGTTGGGAGTATACGCCGAAGGATGTGCCGGCCGACCTTTTTGCCGCACTAAAGGCGGAGGTCCTGGAAGGTTTAAAACCGCTGTCCGTCCTACTTAATATTCCCGAATACTTCGAGGCTGTGTCTACGATGCGCGAGTGCAACGAACTCCCATTAGATCAACAGGAAGATAAGGCCGTGGCCCAGCGCCGATCGAAGGCCGAAGATGTTATGCGGCGGATCGAAAAGGAGCAAAACCTTCGCGGGATAATCTACCAGAGTGTGGATCATCCAGCCGAATAAGTGTGAAGCACTTGACTTTCACTTTAGAGTCAGATGACCTCCTTGGAAATCAATTCCAGCCTGCGCTATGCGCTTTCTTTGAGGACTGTGTGGAAGAAGCGATACTTTTCCGCTTGCCACCCATACAAAATGCTTTTGAAGGCCATTGAGCAGACGTGCGGATGTCAACCAATTTTTGAGCCATGCAACTTTATTGAGCATCTCTTGAACATTTTTTGAGGATGCCGGATGAACTTCAACCCAATAAACTATTTCCGACGCTTCGATTGTTCGATAGCCGATTCCATAAGCCCAAATAGGTTGATTCGGACAAGAGTCGCTTAGCAGCCCGTTGAAAAAGTTTGCGAGCAAGAATATATTATGACTATCACGTATCCGCACAAACGGTAGGCGAAATAGGTAGCCAACTATTTGGCTACCTTTCCGAGAAATGGTTGGACCAAGGAAGATTGGGAGAAAAGTGAACTGGAAATTTCCAGTTGGCCGAGGGAGAACGTTAGAAAATTTCTAATGTCTCAACTGGCTAAATTGACGGTTGACTTGAAAAGATGGAGAGGGCTATCGTAATTCAGTTCTTCCTACTGCTCATATATGCCCCTTGGCCCGCCCAACACGCTCAAGCGATTCTTTTAATCCCTTTGGAAATGGGAGTCTAAACAATGTTCGAGCGTGTCAAAGGCGATTAGAGGGGGCTGAGGAAATGCCCCTGCCTAAAAACCCAATGCACTCAATGTGTGAGGATGCCGCCGCAAGCCGATGCGTAATTGCGACCCCTTTGCGGACTAATCGGCAACACGCCTTTCCTTAACCCGAGTGGGCCAATTTTCCAACGGATTTCCCCCTCGATAGAACGATTTCCTACATTCCTGCGAGTTTCAACCTTAAGTGCTTGATATTCTCAATATTTGTTGGTATCTTATGAGCATCAAAACTCTCAGCAATCCAGAGACGCATTCCGTAAAGTAGTGTAGAACTCAGACAACCGAATTCTGATCGACTGAGATCGGCGGGTGCATTCCTGTTTGGGCTCACATGCTGTGGCCGGTCTCCAAAGTTTAACTGGCAGGGATTTCCTGCTTGTGTTTTGATTTCAGAGCGATACTTCGCCCGCAACTTTAATGGAGGTGTGAGTTGAGACAGAATATTTTAGGAGTGGTGATTTTCCTCCTGGCATCCGTATCCACCGCCAAGGCGGTCAATATTACTTACAACATCATTGACTACCCAGTCAGAAGCCCCGAGATTTATCCCCGTTGTACAATGCAGTGGAGATTTTTCAGATATGTCTGTGGCTCGGTATAAAACCAATTTTATCTGGAGATAATCCAATGTCGAGGACTTTCTTCAACATACGTTCTGCACTAGCTGCGGTGCTTGGCAGCGTCATCGTTTTCGTCTCGCCCGCAGCGGCAGATTCATCTCTACAATTCGGCTCTTGGTCTTTGCATAGCGACCTCGGCTACGGAGAATGGGTGGTGCTGGACGACCGATCTGGCGATTTTGCCAATACCGATCCGACTTCCGTGTTCATTGTGTCCTCGTTTGGCCAAGTAGTAAATATGTTTAACGACTCCGGCTACGAAACCTACACGACCAATATTAATCTTGCAGCCGGAGACCATCCATATGCTGACATCCAAGGTGAGTTGAGATACCGCCCACCCTACGAAGGTTATTATAAAAACATAGTAGATTGTATTAACGTAACCGGCTCACTGACATATTATTTTTCTGTCAATAAGATTTACAATTGGTCCCCAGACATGGAAGTCCCGATGCTGGCTCCCGCAGGGGTGTCCGCCGAGGCATCCGGAGTGGTGACCGCCAAGGCGGAGGAGTTTATTTATAGAGCCGGAGATTCTAACCCGGTCGCTACCCTGTCGGCCACAGCCACAGCTACGTCGGGGAAATCCGCATACAACGAAAATCTGGCCTTTTGGGTAGATTTCGGAGTCGTCAACTCCGCCTACATCAATGTAGAAGCACATGCACCTGATTGGCGTGAGGGGCCCGCCTACTCCTACAGAGAAAGTTTCACTGTTGTGGCAGATCCCGCCATCGTCATCGATCCGAGTGCTACTCTGGATGTCAACGGGACAACGTATCATTACACAGATTTGTATAGTTTGTCATTTAGCCCCGGATTTATCGCCCCCATCCCCATACCAGGCACCATCGACTGGAAAGGCGGAACTATATCTGATCACACTAACTGGAATGTCGCTGCCAACTGGAATCCTGATTCCGCCGTGCCGAATGGACCGGGAACCAAAGTAAGGTTCGGCAATAAGCTTGCCCCGGACAATATGGTCGATCTGATCTCGCAAGGGCAAACGGTGGGAACAATAACTTTTTCCGCATACGCCAGCACCACCATTCAAAGCAGCGGCGGATTCGCACTCACCTTGGACAACAACGGCAGCGTTTCTACCATTGATGTGGCGGGCAGCCACACGATTTCCGCCCCAGTGGTGCTCAACAACGATGCCATAATTAGCGGCACTGGCACGCTCAATTTATCTGGCGGTATTACTGGTTCTCACGACTTGGAGGTTGACATCAACCTTACCGCAACAAGTATTCTAGTGGATACACTCACCATTGGTTCCGGGGCAACGGTGACCATCCAAGCTATTCCTGGCGGGCCGCTGGCGATGGATGATAACCTCTCATCAGTTCCCGAACCATCAACGCTCGTCCTCCTCGGCATCGGTGCCATCGGCCTGCTCGCCTATGGTTGGAGAAAGCGAAGGGCAACGTAAGGCAACAAGCCACTCGACGAACGAAAGGGCCATTATGCGGACGGCCCTTTGGGATCGTATTCTTTCTTCGCCCCATGTCTTCCAGCGTTGAATAGTTGCCGATGTGGACAACCGTTGCCGCCGCCCGCCCCGCCGTCGCCGCCGTCGCCGCCGTCGCCCTGCCCGACACCCGCCGATGCGTACCATTGCGACCCGTTTGCGGGACTTTCCGGCGATCCATTTCTTGCCTAACCCGGTTGGGCCAATTTTTCAGCAGTTTTCTCCCTCTATAGATGCGATTTTCATATTTCTTGGTGGATTCCTCTTCCAATAGATTAACATTTTCGCCATTCTAGGCATGTTCAAACTATCTCAGTTATTTGAGCAATAGTTAGTTGGCGACGGCTAGCAAAGTAAAGCAACAAGCCAATCGACCAACAAAAAAAGAGCCATCGGAGCAGGTGGCTATTTTTTTTGGGATCACATTCTTCTTTCACCCCATGTCTAAAGGCCACATGCCCTCTTTTCCACTCCAATCGCTACAACTGACTCCACCAGATGCCCACTTGCCACTTGTGTAGCTGCCACCTCGCTCCGGGCCAGAGTATCCATCGAGAAAAACCAAGCTGGCTTTGTTTGTACCCCCCAGGACAGATGTGAAACAATTCTAGTGTGACGTAGAATTGTATAGCAGATTTGGGGCGAAAGAAATCTATCGCAACACCTGAGGAGGCTTGCATCGCCTCCTGATTGGTGTCTTGGACAAATGGTCCCGTAGCGTTGGCTTTCCTTCGCTGGCATTTGGACTGGGCAGGAGTCCGCATGAGCAGCCGTTCATTCAATACCCGTAGACGACTCTTCATATGGAGTCCTGTTCTGCTGGCATACACCGCCTTCGTTTGCACTGGCCTCGCTCTTTGGATGCTTTATGGCACTTTCTGGCGACAGCAAGAACAATTGCTTACTCAGCAAGTCGATGAGCAAGTGCGTCTGTTGGAAACTATCGGTGGCTCCAACAATTGGGACCGTGAAAAGACGCTGAAGGACTTTGTTGAGTTCAATGCAAAGCACAGCAGACTCGGTGCGACCAGTGAGTGTACGCTTGCGTGCAGGGACGGTGATGGATTACGTTTCCTTTTTCGAAAACATCCCGATGCTTTGAGTCGCTTGCCAGCCTCGTCCGACACTGCTCTTGCCGAGCCAATGCGGAAGGCATTGGAAGGGAAGACCGGGACGCTGGTTGGCAAAGACTATCGAGGCATTGAAGTGCTTGCCGCTTACGCTCCCGTACCGAAATGGAACTGGGGGATTGTTGTGAAGATCGACACCAGTGAGTTACGGTCACCACTGCTGACAACCGCCGTGGTGGCAATATCGGTGGCGATGCTTCTGGTCATCGGCGGCAGTCTCCTGATCGTACAACTTGGCAGGCCGCTGATTCGGGACATAGAACAATCCCATGAGCGTCTCGGCTTGGCAATTCGGGGGGCCAGCAATGGTCTGTGGGACTGGCCGGATGTCACCAAAAATGAGCAATGGTGGTCCCCGAAACTCTATGAACTGGTCGGATATGCAACGGACGAAGTAATGCCTAGTTTCTCTCAGTTCAAAGCATTCCTGCACCCAGACGACGTGGACCGGCTAGTTGCAGCCGTAGATGCCCATCTCAACCAACATATTCCTCACGATATCGAGTGTCGGCTGAGAACGAAGAGCGGGGAGTATCGCTGGTTTCGTGGTCGTGCCAAAGCCGTCTGGGATGCCGAGGGCAATCCCATACGAATGTCTGGCTCCATCGAGGACATCGATAAACAGAAACAGGCCGAATGGAGACGCTTGCGTTCCATAAGTCGGCTGGAAGCCGTTAACCGCTTACATGAAGCATTGCTCTTGCCAGAGCATATGGAGCAGAAGTTCCAGAGGATTACGGAATTGGCGGTGGAGTCCCTGAATCTCGATTTCTGCCGCATCTGGATGATCAAAAAAGCTGACCTTTGTGAAGCCGGATGTATTCATGCCTCGGTCACAGACGGTCCTCACCAATGCCAGCACCGTGATCGGTGCCTGCATCTCGTTTCTAGTTCAGGGCGTTATACGCACATCGACGGCGGTCATCGACGGGTTCCGATTGGGGCCTACAAGATCGGTCGCATTGCTTCTGGCTCGGAAAAGCAGTTTCTTACGAATGACGTGGCACACGAGCCACGGATCGGCGACCCCGAGTGGGCCAGTTTGCTCGGTTTGGTATCTTTTGTAGGCTACAAACTACGTGATGCGAATGGCAGACCCATCGGTGTCCTGGCAGGGTTCGCCCAACACGCCATTGACGAAGAAGACGACGCATTCCTGCTGAATTTGGCCGAAACTACATCCGTGGTGATCCTCAGCAGTGAGGCACAGCAAGAACTGATTCAGGCACAACAAGCAGCAGAATCGGCCAATCGGGCCAAGGGCGAATTTCTGGCGAACATGAGCCATGAGATTCGCACGCCGATGACGGCGATCCTCGGGTTTGCTGACATTCTTGCGGGCACCGTAATAGACAAAGAGGCTGTCGAAGCGATCCAGATCATCAGACGTAATGGAGATCATCTCCTCCAGATCATCAACGACATTCTCGACCTGTCCAAAATTGAATCGAACAAGTGCAAGATTGGGCAGATTGCGTGTTCGCCCCACCAAGTCGTCACCGAAGTGGTCTCCCTGATGAAGGTGCCTGCCAACGCCAAAGGATTGTCACTGACCCTTGAGGTTGGGAGCGACATTCCCGAGAAGATCACGACCGATCCAATCCGCTTACGACAAATCCTGGTGAACCTCATCGGCAATGCACTCAAATTCACTGAAATTGGCGGCGTACAGGTCATCATGCAGTTGGATGCCCGTGGCGATGAACCCAAGCTGCGGTTCGACGTTATTGACACGGGCATCGGTTTGTCGGAAGAACAAATCAGCAGGCTATTCCAGCCATTCTCACAAGCTGACACTTCAACAAATCGTTGCTATGGTGGCAGCGGCCTTGGTTTGGCAATTAGCAAGCGATTAGCCGAGATGTTGGGTGGGGATCTCACAGTAACCAGCGTCTTCGGAAAAGGCAGTACGTTCCGTGTAAGCATTGCCACAAGGTCAATGGATGGGGCAAAGCTGATCGATCAACCGTCTGAGGCTGCTCAATACACTCCTTACGCTTTACACTCTGAAATCCGACTTGATGGGTGTATTCTTTTGGCCGAAGACGGACCCGATAACCAGCGACTTATCGCCCACATTCTGCAGAAGGCAGGGGCCGAAGTTGTGGTGGCGGAAAACGGACAAGTTGCCTTCGCTCTTGCCCTGGCAGCATGGCAAGCAGGTAATCCTTTTGATGTCATTCTGATGGACATGCAGATGCCGGTCGTGGACGGCTACCAAGCAACACGAGAACTCCGAAGTATTGGTTATGGCGGTCCGATCATTGCCCTGACTGCCCACGCCATGATGGAGGATCGTCAGAAATGCCTCGACGCTGGCTGCAACAATTATACGACGAAACCAATTGACCGAGCCGTGTTGCTGGAATGTGTCGCCAAGCATCTCGCACCGGGGCCAGTGCCGAATTGAAAGCGACTATCGCCCGCCAAGAAAAACAAGAAGCCCACACAGGGGAGGCGGGCTTCTTATTGCGTATTTTTCCGAGGGAGAGGCGATACGCTGAACTCGGTTACCTGTTGCCCCTCTTTATTGGGCCAGCGGTTAAAACCCGGTGTATCGGCCCTTCCTCTTGGCATGCCATCTACATATATCCTACCACGGTTCGGACATTCGGCTAACGACGGTGGCTCCCCTTCTTTCGCCCCGCAACTGCTTCTGCCAACCGCTGTCGTCCTTTTTTAACGCATTGAGCATCGCTATCGCCGCCAATAAAACGCCGGGAATGATTGATATACGTTGATCATGCAAGGTATTTTCTGTATCCCTTGCGGGGCTTTTTTATGCGAAAGCTAAGCGGATATGTTCTTTTTTCGTCAAGGAGGGTGCCTCCCGATGGAAACGATACGGAATTATATTTATTTTTAGCCGACACCCAAGGCACCGGCACCGCCTTCTGTGTCTTTATCTTTCACACTCGGCGGAATGTCTTTGCCCGTCAACCACTTCGCCCAATAGAAATGGAGACAAGGGCAACCTTCTACACGGCATTTACCCTGCACTGCTTTACCATTTTCTAATTGAGTGAAAGTCCTATCGTGTTCAGTATGGCGGTGGACACACTGACACAATGAATCAACTACAACGACGTTTTTAGACTCAAGAAGAAAAGGATACGGATAACGATACTTTTTCATAATCGCCCCTCCGATTAGAAAGAGTATAGTCTTTGATGTTTAGATAGATAGGGGGACATCTTCCCCCTTTTATGCAGAGATATACCATCTCGGATTATAGCGTTACCAGCCGTGGGGCATCACCGGGACTGTAATCGGTAAACGGACGCGGCCATCCTCTGCCTAATGTTATAACTCTTTAAGCCGGAATGAAAAAAATCCTCTCCTTTTTTTCTCTCCTTTGACTCTTAACCAACTCGTTGAGATCGACTTCCGCGTCATCTTTCAGGATACTGCTTTTTTCCCCATCCTAGATCGAGCGCATGCCCTCTCCAAGATAAATATCCAAGAAAATCGCGATATTTTTCTGCCAATCGAGGCCGTACCGTTTCATTTCCGCCAAAACGGCGCCGGTATCGATTAAAAGCTTAAAGAGTTGGAGAAAGATACTTTTGCCGGTCGCTTGAGGACCGACGAGAATTGTCAGATCGCCGAATTCGACTTTCGCGTTTTTGATTTGACCAGCATTAAGGACTTGGAGGGTGTGGGCAGGCATAAATTCTCCATCTCCCAACTGGACCGTTAGAAAATGTTAATCGCTAATCCATATTTTTTGCGCCGCTTATTAAATTAATGAATTCCTTGTTCGACTTGAACTTGGCCAGCTTGGAGGTGAGTTGTTCCATGGCGTCGACCGGGTGCATGGTCGAGAGCGTGCGGCGGAGCATGGTTATGGAGTGGAGCATGTCGGGCGGGAGGAGTTTTTCCTCGCGGCGGGTGCCCGATTGGCTGATGTCGATGGCCGGCCACACGCGGCGGTCGGCCAGTTTGCGGTCCAGCACCAGTTCCATGTTGCCCGTGCCTTTGAACTCCTGGAAGATCAGTTCGTCCATGCGGCTTCCGGTGTCGATAAGCGCGGTGCCGACGATGGTAAGCGACCCGCCTTCCTCGAACAGCCGGGCGGTGGCGAAGAGTTTTTTGGGGATGTCCATGGCCTTGATGTCGACCCCGCCGCTCATGGTCCGGCCGGTGTTGCCTACCCATTTGTTGAACGCCCGGGCCAGGCGGGTAATGGAATCCAAAAGCAGCACCACGTCCTTGCCCATTTCGGCCAGGCGTTTGCAGCGTT
>JBEKGL010000088.1:0-9955 GCA_050012815.1 Thermoguttaceae bacterium | reverse complement strand
GCCTGTATTTCGACGCCAACCACGATCTCGACCTGACCAACGATCCGGTCCTGAAGCCGATGAAAAATCCTCCCTGGCATGCGCTCCCGCCCTGGGCGGTCAAGGAAAAGACGGCTTTCGATTATTTAAACGTCGATTTTGACTACGGTTCCGGCGTGGGCGTGAAGCCTTTTCGCATTTTTCCCTGGTTTACGCTCGGCGAGGACGGCAAATCGAGCACCATGCACTTCGTGACGACGGTTGCCCGCCAAGGCTGGATCACGATGGGAAATCACCAGTACGACGCCCTTTTGGCACAGCCTTACGCAGTTTCAGGCCGGTTCGATCCGCCGTATACGGCTCTTTATTTAATCCCGATGTTTTCCCGTAATGCGATCGATTCCGACGGATTCGGCGGGAATATGCTTATGACCGTGCATCGGATCGACGGCGAACTATACACCGTGGCCGCCTCTCCGCTGGGCGACAAACTCATTGTAAAACCCTATCGCGGCGATTATGGCGTATTCAAGGTCGGACCGGGCAACAGAGACATCAAGGATATTTCCTTTCAGGGGGCGTTCGGATCGCAGACAATGGCCATCACATTCAGGCCGGATTACAACTTGCCTGAAGAAAAGCAGGAAAAGATAAAAGAGTGCAAACTGCCGGTGGGCGATTATCTGCCGAAGTACATAACGATCGAATACGGCCGGCTGCGGATCGGTTTTTCCGATAATTATCACTCCGACGGCAAGCCTCTCAATCCAGAACGAAAGCGGACTTATGGCATCAAAATTCGTAAGGACAAGCCGATTGTTTTTGATTTTTCCAACAAACCCGAGGTCCTCTTCGCCAGCCCGGCCAAGGACAAGACCTTCAAACCGGGCGAGGAAGTCAGCGTCAAGGCGGTCCTGATCGACCCTGTGCTGGACATCATGATCCGCCGCCTGTCCGATACGACTGGGAAGAAGAAAGAGACGACCAAAGACGGCAACGGACGAGAATTCACCAGCGAAAGAGAACTTTCGCTCGATCCTACGGTCACGATTACAGACTCTTCCGGCAAGAAAGTCGCCGAGGGCACCATGCCCTTTGGCTGAGACGGCACCTGCGGGTACTCGTGGCGAGTACCGGAGGATATAAAACTTGCCGGCAAGGTCGAAACTTTCACCGTAACCGTGAGCTATGACACGCTGGAGTTATATGGTAAAATCGAGGCGTCCCGGAAGATCGTAATTGTTTCGGACTAGTACGTCTTCCGGTATGTTATTGCCGACGACGAACAAGCCGCTTGCGGTTTCGCGAGTAAAATTCACCGGCAATACTTCCTGGACGACGTGCCGGCAGTGCTCGGGCGCAGGCTGAAAGAGTACCATGAAAACTTTACATTCAACGGTAAAGTCCGGCGGTTGGCTTTTTCTTACCGCTTGGTTGTTGTTTTTGCCCGCTATCGCTTATGCGGCTGAGGCGGCGAAACAACAGCCTGCCCGGGACCCGTCGGCCTGCGAGTTAAAGATCGAAGGCCGCCGCGTGGAAAAACTCACCCTGGCCGACGAGCAGGGCAAGCTGATGGAAATCGATCATCCCGGCCCAAGCGTTTTTCTTGCCCCGGGCCGATATCAGATTAAGGAAATTCGCGTCCAGTGGGACGAGGGCGGACGGGTTTATACCGATACGGACGTAAACTATCTCACACTCGGTCCATCCGGCACATACCAACTGAATATCGGAACGCCCGAAACGCCAGAAGTCACCGTGACGCGACGCGGCAAGCTGCTTTCGCTGAGTTACAATGTTCGCGAAGTCTATCCAAACATGCCGCGTTCATCGCCGCCGCAAATCGGTTTTTATCAAGGCGACGAAAAAATCGCCTCCGGCGCGTTCGCCTATGGCTGAGGCGGCGTTTGCTCGTACTCGTGGCGAGTACCTTTCATCGCCGGTAACGAACCGTTGCGCATCCTGGCTTCGCTGGAAATTCCGGGTCGAGTCACAATCATCAGCCGGCCCATTTTCGTGCAATGGCGCTGGTATAATTACCTCCGCGGCCTGCCCATTTGGGCGCTGATTGTTTTTTTTCTTGTCGTGCCCAAGGAGAATCGAAATCGCCAGGCTTGGATGATCCTGATACCAATCGGTCTGTTGCTGGGCATTTTGTACATGCCGGCAACGTCGGCTCTCATGTCTCCTTTGACCGCGGAGATGGTCGGTTTTTTGATTGGGACGGGCGTGTTGGCATGGAGCGTTGTTTGGCTTATTGGGCGTTGGCTCGGCGGCGGCAGTCGGCGCCGCGCTTTTTGCATCATCTTAGGAGTGATGTTTGCAATCGGTCTTTTGTCTTGTTTGTGTCAATTCGAAGGCGCCGAGGACCTGGCGCCGTTGTTGATTATCTACGGCCTTTGTATTTTTGATTTGCTGCTGGCCATGATGATCACCGGCTATTTCTGCCGCAAAAAATACACTCCGCAACGCTTCCTCGGTCTTTTGCTATTGTGGACCTGCGCGGTGGCCATGGGGCTGGCGGCGGCGTTTGGCATTTTGGTAATCGTTATTACGTTTGACCTGCAAGCTACAGCAATAATTGCATCTGTATTTATACCGTTATCCTTGCTTTTAGGAGGCATCATATATTTGCTCAATCTGCCGTTTTTGATTCTGGCCTTTAACAGTCATTTTTATCGAAAACGATTGGAACAAATATTCATCAACGATAAAGGCCGACTATGGGAAGACCAGTGGCATCGGCATTTAGACGACGTTCCGCTATCGACCGAGCCGACGGGCAAGCCAGTCGCGGCGGATGATCTTGTCGGCCGCTGGCAGTTCTACCTGGACGGAGTATCGAAAACCGTGAGCATTGATTTCCGGCCCGACGGCACGTTCGCCCAAACGATCTCGTCAAATCAGGGCGGTGCCCAGCAATGTCCGGGCGGAACCTGGCGGCTCGAAGGGCCAAAGATTCTTATGGAAGGCTACATCACGGCCGCGGAGGGAACAAGCCAGGCGCGGATCTGGTGGATGATCGACACGACATCCGGCGTTCCGGCCCTGTTCGGCGGCGACGGGCCGGACGCACAGTCCTTCTTCCACATGCGGCGCCGGCGTCCATGGCTTGGATGAGAAAAGAATTCCCGGCCGACGCCCCCCGCGGGTGATCGCTTGTTCGGTTTATAACCGCACTACCCGATTGCCTTTTTTTGCCGGTTCATTTATTATTAGTAATGTGAAACATGGGAAGACGGTTGTATAATTGTTTCAACACGCTAACGCTCTAAACAGGAATTAAAGGTTATCGAATGAGCCGGATTCTTGATAGGCGGCAGCTTACAACAAAAATCTTCGAACTAACGATTGAAACTCCGCGCATTGCCTGCAAGGCCCAACCCGGCCAGTTCGTGGTCGTCATGGCCGACGAAAGCGGCGAGCGAATTCCGCTGACCATCGCCGATTTCGACCGCGAATCGGGAACCGTCACTCTGGTCGTGATGGTCGTGGGCGCAAGCACGCTAAAACTTTCCAGGCTGAAAGTCGGCGATCGGCTGTTTGCCGTAATCGGACCGCTTGGAAAGGCCTCGGAAATCGAAAAAATCGATACCGTGGCAATGGTCGCCGGAGGCGTGGGCGCAGCGCCTATCTATCCCATCGCACGGGCTTTTCACGCGTCCGGCAGCCGAGTCATTACGATCCAGGGATCACGCAGCGGGGATCTGCTCTTCTGGACCGACCGGCTCTCGACGGTTTCCGACCGGCATATCATCACCACCGATGACGGCAGCGCCGGACGCAAGGGCCTGGTCACCGGGCCGCTCGAGGAACTTTTCAGTGAAGATACATCCAAACGAATCGGTTGCGTATATGCCATCGGTCCGGCGATAATGATGAAGTTCTGCTCGCTTGCCACGCGGCCATTCGGCGTGCGCACGGTGGTCAGCCTGAACCCGGTGATGGTCGACGGCACCGGCATGTGCGGCGGGTGCCGTGTGGAAGTGGACGGCAAGACCCGCTTCACCTGCGTGGACGGGCCCGAGTTCGACGGGCATCTGGTCGATTGGGATTTGCTCTTGTCGCGCCAAAAGATTTACACCAAACAGGAAGAATGTTCTTTACAGCGGATTTCCCAGGATGAGTGAAGCAAAAAAGACCCCTTCGCGGCGAGTTCCCATGGCCGAGCAATCGCCGGAGGCTCGCATCCACAACTTCGATGAAGTGCCGTTGGGTTATTCGCCCGATGATGCGCGGGCCGAGGCCGCACGTTGTCTTAAGTGCAAAAAGCCGAAGTGCATCGAAGGTTGTCCGGTACGCGTGGACATACCCGGGTTTATAAAACTGGTCGAGGAAGGCGAGTTCACCCGGGCGGCGCGAAAAATAAAGGAAACAAATTGCCTGCCCGCAATCTGCGGACGAGTCTGCCCGCAAGAAACACAATGCGAAACGTTGTGCATTTTGGGCAAAAAAGGCGATCCGGCGGCAGTCGGCCGATTGGAGCGTTTCGCCGCGGACTATGAACGCCGGCAGGGAAAAATCGAACTACCCCAAAAAGCGGCCCCCACTGGAAAGAAGGTGGCGGTGATCGGGGCGGGCCCAGCCGGGCTGACCGTGGCCGGCGACCTGGTCCTGCTCGGGCATCAGGTCACTATTTTCGAGGCCTTTCACAGGCCCGGCGGCGTGTTGATCTACGGAATTCCCGAGTTTCGGCTGCCAAAGGCGATAGTCGAAGCCGAGGTCGATTATCTGCGGCGCCTGGGAGTCGATCTGCAAATGAATCAGGTCATCGGCAATTCAATCGATATGGATGAACTTTTGGACGGGGAAGGATTCGACGCGGCGTTTATCGGCGTGGGGGCCGGGCTGCCGACTTTCATGGGCATTCCGGGCGAGAACCTCGGCGGAGTGTATTCGGCCAACGAATACCTTACCCGTTCCAATCTGATGAAGGCTTACGACTTTCCCAATTACGATACGCCCATCGTTCGCGGCCGAAACGTTTGCGTGATAGGCGGGGGCAATGTGGCCATGGATTCCGCCCGCACCGCTCGGCGTCTGGGCGGCGAAAACGTCTGCATCCTGTACCGCCGATCCATGGACGAAATGCCCGCCCGCGCCGAAGAAATCCACCATGCCCAACAGGAAGGCATCATCTTCAAACTGCTCTGCGCTCCATTGGAGTATCTTGGCGACCGGCAGGGCATGGTTTGCCAGGTCCGTTGTCAGGAAATGGAACTAGGGCAGCCGGACGATTCCGGGCGCCGCCGGCCGGTTCCCAAGCAAGGCGCGGAATTCATTCTCTATACCGATTTGGTGATTGTCGCAATAGGCTCCGGCGCAAATCCCTTACTTACCCAACATACAAAAGGAATGGAACTGAATCGCCGCGGATACATTGTGGCCGACGAAAACGGCCGCACGACCCGCAAGGGAGTTTGGGCTGGAGGCGACATTGTCACAGGCAGCGCAACGGTAATTCTGGCCATGGGCGCGGGCAAGGCCGCGGCCAAGGACATTCACAACTACCTTTGCGGATTACTTAGCGGGAATGATCGTTAATTCCGCAATTGACGTCCAGTTGTTTCTCGCTACTTCGCTAAGGGCGACAATTTTCAGATAACGCGCGGTAACCGGGGAAGGTAATTTCACTATCTGCTTATCAGCGTCGTTTTGGAACCGGCCCTTGCCCGCCGGACGACCCCAGTTCGACTTGTCGTTGGACAGATAGATTTCATAGTTCCTTATCCGGCCGTTTTCCATCTCCTGGCGCCCCTGGTAAACGACGGCGGACAATTTCAACTCCTCGCCGAAGTCGATTACCAGTTCGTGCGGATGCGGCGGACTGTCCGGACTCCATTGCGTGTGCCAGTATGTATTCGGGTCGTTGTCGATTGCGTGCTCGGGAATGCCCTCGTCGGGCTGGAAACTGTCGGCCGATACAATCTTCCACTTGCCGCGATCGAATTCAGGCATGATTGTTATCTGCCTGGGCAAAAGCGGAATGTATCCGGGGGCCGTTGCCGTTGCGGTCAGTTTCCCGTCTTTCAGCGTGAATGGCTCGGTGTACGGCTTCAACTCGCCGTCGTCGATCGAGTAAGAAACCGATACCCCGGGCGTCGCGCAACTCAAGGTTACCTTGCCTGCTGAGTCGCGATTGATTTCCACCGGGGCCACTCGCGCGGGGGCCGGTTGTCGGGCAAGCTCGGTCAGGTCCTGTGTGCCTGCCGGCACCGGACGCAATACATAGGAAAACGCTATTGGGTCGGAGTATACAACGTATTGGCTTAGCGGACGCGGGCCGCAGGACGCGGAGCCCACGCCCAGAGTTTTGGCGCTGAAGCAGAACACCGGTCCCGTGCCGGCGGGCAGTTGATAAGCATACTCCGCCTTGTTAAGGTCTTCGTCGCTATACGGCAGTGCCGAGGCCTGGAACGGCCCGCTTAAGGCCACGGCCATAAGCCCAGCACCGTCCTCGCCCGTAAGAGCCGCCCAACGGACGTCTTCGTGATTGCCGCATTCCATGGGCCGCACATAAGGAGTGAGTTGCTCTTTCACGGTGCTGGAATACAGGCCGATATCGGACCCGCGCTTGCGGTCGGAGTAGTTTTCCGTGGGACCGCGACCCAGCCAGGTAAAGCGGTCGAGTTTTGCATCCGGGAACATCCGCACGCCCATGCGAGCCACAACAAAGCGCTCGCCGCGGGCATCGACAACCTGGTCCACGGCGATGCTGCCATCGCCCGAGATGGTGTAGGTAATCTGCTGATCAAAGCCGTTGCCCCCCTTGTTTTCGGCAGATGCGTTTACCGCCACTTGGACCACATCGGGCGCGACCTTCACAACCTTTACCGAGGCGGCGCGATGTACCAGTGCGTCCAGTCCGCGGCCCGACCAATCGCCGGCGGCCCACATGTCGTCGTTGCGGTGTGGTGCGCGCCATACGTTAAGTTTCGGCCCGCCGCCGGGCATAAGCACCGGTTTTCCGCCATAGGATAGTTCGGCAATTGCCCCGTCACCGTGATCGAAGGCCACTTGAAAATCTTTTCCGGAAACAACAACTTGCTTATTTTTTTCGTGGACACTGAGCGGCTGCATATCGGAAGCAGGCGCGGAAACCACTCTGACCGACACCGGCAGGAGAAATTGGCCGACCGCCACTTCTTCTCCAGCCTTGGCCCACAACTCGTCTTTGGGCAATACAAAGGCCAATCGCAGATAGTAATCCGCGCCCGGTTTAGGTTTGATCTTTTTAAACGGCACGCTCAATGTGCCTTCGGAAAGCGGGGCAAGCTTAAGCCTGGGCAGCGTGCCGCGGTCGATTACCGTGCCGTCCTCGCTTAGGGTCCAAGTTATGTCGAAACGGTCGAGGTTGATAAACTGATACTTGTTGCGGATTTTCAATTTACCGGCGGCCAGATCGTCCGCGGCCAGGCCCACCCACTGGTATGCGCGTTTTGCCTCGGCATACTTGGGCGTGGGCGTGCGGTCGGCGAACACCACGCCTTTACAGATGAAATAGTGATCGTTTGGCTCCTCGCCAAAACCTCCGCCATAAACAAGATGCGGATTGGCCGGATCGCGCCGATTCCACAGGGCCTGATCCTGCCATTCCCAAATCGCGCCGCCCATGAGCCCTTCGTAGGCGTCGAACAGGTCGTTGTAGTCGCCGATCGAGCCCATCGAGTTGTTCATGGCGTGGGCGTACTCGCACAAGTAAAAGGGTTTTTTGCGCTCGGATTTGCCGATTCGCTCCACCTCGCCGACTGCCGTGTACATTCGGCTGTCGATGTCGGCGGGATTGTTCTCTCCGATGCCGAAGGGTTCGTAATGCACCGGGCGCGTGGAATCGATTGCCTTGATGGCCTTGACCGCTTCGCGGAAGTTTTCGCCGCCGCCGCACTCGTTGCCCAGCGACCAGATCACCACCGAGGCGTGGTTCTTGTTGCCCTCGACGTTCTCCACGTTGCGAGTGACGATTGCATTGCGCCAGCGCGGCTCGCGGTCGAGAACGCCATAGTAACCGTGACATTCCACATTGGCCTCGCCCACCAGGTAAATTCCCCACTGGTCGCACAACTCGTACCATCGCGGATCGTCGGTATAGTGGCAGGTGCGGACGTGGTTGCTGTTGCAACCCTTCAACAACTTGAGATCTTCGATCATCTGCTCCTCGGTGACGTAATGGCCGGTGTCGGGCCAGTTTTCATGGCGATTCGCGCCTTTTAGCTTCACCGGCACGCCGTTGATGCAAAAAACCCGGCCTTTGATCTCCACTTTTCTGAACCCTGTGCGGGCTGAAATGATCTCGTCGCCGAGTTTCAAGACCGTGGTATAGAGATTGGGCGTTTCGGCCGTCCACTTGGCCGGGTCGGCCACCTTGGCCGTGAGTTTGATTTCCTGCTCCTGGCCGGGCTGGAGTTCAGGCACAGCCGCCTCGGCGGCCGCGCCGGATACCGGCTTGCCTTGGGCGTCGTATAGCGTAAGAGAAAGCGTATTTTTCGGCGCCGGCTGGTCGCCATAATTTTTTACCTTGACGGTTACATCGAGCACGGCATCTTTGTATTGTGCGTCCAGATCGGTCTTGACGAAGAAATCGCGGATGTGCTCCTGCGGCGCGCTCCACAAATAAACGTTGCGGAATATGCCGCTTAAACGCCACATGTCCTGGTCTTCAAGGTAGCTACCCGCGCAATAGCGGTAGACCTCGGCGGCAAGGATGTTTTTGCCGGGCTTGACGTACTTGGTGACGTCGAATTCGGCCGGGCAACGGCTGTTTACGCTGTAGCCCACTTTTTCCCCGTTGATCCAAAGGAAAAATCCCGCATCGACGCCATCGAAGGTGATGAAAACGCGACGGCCGTTCCAGTCTGCCGGCAGATCGAAAGTATGGCGGTAACTTCCCACCGGGTCGCGCTCGGTGTAAGCCGTGTAATTCTTGGGCGGCTCGCTTAGCACCCGAGGCCAGTCTTTCTGAAAGGTGTAACCGGCGTTGCGGTAATACGGGGTGCCATACCCGAGGATTTGCCAGTTCGACGGCACTGGAATTTCCTTCCAAGCGGATACGTCGAAATCCGCTTTCCAAAAATCTGCCGGGCGCTGGGCAGGATGCGTCACCCAGTTGAATTTCCATTGTCCGTTGAGTACCTTGCAGAAGGGCGAGGAAAGTCGCTTCGCAGCCAAGGCCTGATCCACCGTCGCATAAGGCATCAACGTGGCATGGGGCGATTCCTTGTTGATGCCCTGAATTTGTTCATTTTCGATCTCCGGTGGAATTGGCGCGCCCTGCTCGGGGGCGTTGCCCAGGGTTAACATCGCTAAAAGAGCAATAAAGATCGGCATGAGTTTGGCGTTTTTCGCTCGCATGGTTGTTTGTCTCCCAAAAATGACCGGGTGGTAACCGGAGTCTTGAAAGCCGACGCAATTATTGATACCCGGTTGAAGTGGAATGCGGAAAATGAAGGGTACGGTCTGACAATCAGGCCGTTACCAGATTATACTATCCTTTTCTTGTATGGATTTCAACAACTATGTGCTTTCTGCGTGAAACTATTCAAATCGGCCCGGAAACCATATACAATAATCCTATCGGTGGACCGGTGGATCTTCGATTCGCATAGCCCGCTCATGTCTAAACCTAAAACATCTTCTCGAAAGCATATTCCCCGGCACAAACCGATGAAATCCCTCGCTTTGAGGCCCGATGTTTTCGTGCCGGCCGGTGCGGCGATCATTGTGCTGGCCGTTTTCATTGCTTACTTTCCCTCGCTTAGCGGGGGTTTCATCTGGGACGATGAAATCCTGTTGACAAAGAACTCCCTTATCAATGCCCCCGACGGCCTGCTCCGGATCTGGCGCACCACCGAACCGATCGACTACTGGCCGCTGACCAATACTTCATTTTGGCTGGAATGGCGGCTGTGGGGAATGGATTCGGCCGGTTACCACGCCACCACCCTGGTTTTGCACATTGCCGCCTCACTGCTGATTTGGG
>JBEKGL010000087.1:0-9962 GCA_050012815.1 Thermoguttaceae bacterium | reverse complement strand
GATTCGAACGCCTGCAAGAGGGAGACCAAGGCGACGAAGACGATTCCGCGGAATACCTGGCCGCGGTATGTCCAAGTTGCGGCGCCTTATTGGGGCCGGAGCAAATTTCTTGTCCGGAATGCGAAGCGGCCAAGGCCAAGCCCCCCATACAGTCCCTGTGGCGGTTGTCGCGCTTTGCCAAGCCTCGGGCGCTTGCCATCTTGTTCGGGTTTTCCTTGATGCTTGCCTGTAATGCCGCCACGTTGCTCTCGATGTATCTGACCAGGCCCATGGTGAATGATATCGTGGCCGGAATTTTTCGTTATATCCCCTTATATTTATCCCTATATGCCGGGGCGGCTATTGTGGCCTGGCTGCTGGCCTGGGCCAGGACTTACGTATTGGCTTGGGTGAGCGAGCGGATTTTCGCCGATCTGCGCAATCAAACCTACTCGCATTTGCAGACCCTGTCGCTGGAGTACTTCGGCGGAAAACGGACCGGTGATTTGATCGCCCGGGTTAGCAACGACACCGATCGGATTAATTATTTCCTATCCGTCTACCTGCTCGATTTCGCCAACGACATGGTGATGTTGTTCATGATCGCCGCGACTTTGTTGACCATCGACGCGAAGTTGGCGCTTGTGTCGCTGCTGCCCTTGCCGATTATCGCATATTTGGTCCATAAGGTGCGAAGCCGTCTGCGCCAAGGCTTTCAGTTGGGGAGCCGGACCTGGGGTGAAATGACCAGTATTCTGGCCGACACTATTCCCGGTATTCGCGTGGTCAAGGCCTTTGCCCAGGAACGCCGGGAAATCGACCGCTTCCGCCGGGCCAGCGATCAGGTCTTCCAAGCCAATGTTCGCATTAATCGCCTCTGGTCCTTTTTCGGTTCCACCGTGACTTATTTGACCGATGTCGGGGTATTGATCGTGTGGGTTTACGGCGTCTATCGGGTCTATCAAGCCTTCCTGATCAATCCGCGCTATATCGACCTCGGCGCGTTGCTGCTGTTTGTCGGTTACATTCAGCGCTTCTACGCCCGACTCGACTCGATGAGCCGGATCGTATCGGCCGTGCAACGAGCGGCGGCCAGTACGCAGCGGATTTTCTCCATCCTCGACCGCGTGCCCAGCGTGGCCGAGCCTATCCACCCCGTGCACCCGGGACGATTGCGCGGAGAATTGGAATTCCGTAATGTGAGTTTCCATTATGGCGCTCGGCCCGTTCTGCGGGAACTGAACCTGAAAATTCAACCGGGTGAAATGATCGGGCTTGTCGGGCATAGCGGCGCCGGCAAAACCACGCTCATCAACTTGATTTGCCGTTTTTACGACGCCTCCGAAGGCGCGATTCTGGCCGATGGCGCGGATATCCGCTCCTACCCAATCGAAGAATATCGCAGCCATATCGGCATTGTTTTACAGGAACCGTTCCTGTTTTACGGAACTATCGCCGAAAATATCGCCTACGGCCGGCCGGACGCCCACCAAGAAGAAATCGTCGCCGCCGCCAGGGCGGCCCGGGCACATGAATTCATCTTGCGCCTCCCCGACGGTTACGATTCATCGGTGGGCGAACGCGGACAATCCCTATCCGGCGGCGAACGGCAGCGAATCAGCATCGCCCGGGCGCTGTTGATCGATCCCCGCATCCTCATCCTCGACGAGGCCACCTCGTCGGTCGACACCGAGACCGAACGCGAAATACAGTTGGCGCTGGAAAATCTCGTTCAAGGACGGACCACCATCGCCATCGCCCATCGCTTGAGCACCCTCCGCCGCGCCGATCGTTTGGTCGTAATCGAACGAGGGATGATTACCGAGATCGGCCATCACGATGAATTGCTCAAAACCCAGGGTACTTATGCCCGTCTGTATAAAGCCCAAGTTGACATGACTCATGGGCACGCCACGAAATAAAATGACTCAAACCGCCACCCCCGCCGAACAACTTGCCGCACGCGGATTCCAATTGCACCGCGACGCCTTCGAACGCCTGGTTTTGACCGACGCCGACGGCCGAATACTCGTGGGCGTCGAGCCGGTCCGGGCCTTCCCCATCTCTTCACCGCAAGAGTGGCTCTCCATCGTCGACGCCGAAGGCCGCGAAGTCCTGTGCATCCGCGAATTCGGCGATTTGCAGTCTGAAGTACGGTCGATATTAGAGGAAGAACTATCCCGGCGCGAATTCGTCCCAATTATCCAACGGATTACCGGCGTGATGGACGACGTCGATCCTTCTGAGTGGCACGTGGAAACTGATCGGGGGCCGACTTCGTTTCTCTTGGACAGCGAGGATGACGTGCGGCGTCTCGGCCCTTATAAAGCCTTGTTCATCGACACGCACGGCATCCGATACTTGATCCCCGACACCCGCACCCTGGATTTGGCCAGCCGCCGCATCCTCGATCGCTACTTTTAAGGCGCCGTATCTTTGAATAGGAGGACAGGCATTCTTGCCTGTCTTTTTACCAGCCGGACAAGAATGTCCGGCCTCCTGATTTAGGTTGTGCCGGACAAGAATGTCCGGCCTCCATTGTTTCAATCGTTGCCCACCAAGCTGAAATATTCGTCCAACGATTCGGTCTCGAAAGTCCGTTTGTCACAAGACTCGATGAGTTTATTGATTTCGTTCACATACTTTGCCTCGGCAATGTCGGATATGAACGCATTTTCGCCGGTTGCGCCGGAGATTTTTTGAAACCCGCCATTTATCGCCTCATCCGAAATCTGATCGCCGCGGCCAATCGCCTTCCAAGAGGCGTTTCTGAAATTGCAGACGTGGTCCGATAGCCATGAATCGCCCCGAGTGTTGCTTTCCTGGAATGTGAATTGCACTGCCCGGGCGGCTATGTCGGTCTGTAATCCCGACTGATTATTACCTTGGATTCCCCAAAACACTACGCCGTCCGGACATGCCGCGGTTAATGCATTCCGCCAGTCGGCATGGCGGTTTGCTTCCAGCGCCGGCGACGCGACGGCCGTTGCACTTTCCGCCAGAGTCGATCCTTGCGAAAGATCTTCGCCGACGCTAAGCGAAGATACCGATGACGATGTCAACCACTGTTGCGTTGCATTCGTCGCCGTTACCTTGAACGATTTCGAGACCGAATTCGTCCCGTCGCTCACGGCGACGGAAACATAAAACACGCCCGTATAGCTCGATGCCCGAGTGATTCGCAATTGGTTGCCGGAAATCGACAAAGACACATTGGCGCTGGAAATCGCGACGTTCGCTTGGGTTTTCGCATTGACGGTGTAGGCCGTGGCGGAATAGGTCAATTTGTCGCCGTTGGCGTCGCTTGCCGATAATGGGATGGTGATTCCGCCCGCTTTACTGGACAAAACCTGGTCGCTGATTGACTGTAACACGGGCGCCGAGTTCTGTAGAGCAAGCGAAAGTTTATAATCGCCGGTTTGATGGGAATTGCAGGCGCTCGCTTTGATGTAATATGTGCCGCCGGCTGTCGCCGTCCACTGGATGCGAGAGGCTGGATTGTTCGATGCGATGTCGTCGTTATAAGCCAATTGCGTCGTGCCGTTGCTGCCGTACAAAGTCAACACCGAGTCGGTTAGCCCCGCCAACGTCACCGAGATGATGTATGTTTTACCCGCCACGGCCTGGAATTTGAACCAATCCTGATCGCCGCCGGTCTCAATTGTTCCCGCCTTCGTGCCGCCCACGGTGATCGCGGCGGCCGCCGCGGCGCTGTTGCCGTAATCGTCCGACGGCAGCACCGTCAACGAAACCTTCAGTGCGTCGCTCCAGTGCGAATTGTTGTCCTCGGCCCGGGCAAAAATAGTATAAGCGCCCGTACTAAGCGAAGAAGTATTTAGCGCAAACTCGGCGGTTCCGTTGACCACCGTGCTATCCGATCCAATTGAGGTGTCGCCGCTGTCGTAAGTGCCGTTTCCATTTGCGTCCTTGTAGAAATAAACGGCCTTGATGCCGCTTGAAGACGTGGCCCCGGCAGCGGTCAGCGTCACCGTGACGCCCTTGACGACCGAGGACGATGAAACGCTCAACGACCCCAGTACCGGCGGAGAAACCTCGTCGCCATCCAACAATTTCAAGGTTTTATAGGCGTTCAAACGCCCCCCGCTAAGCACCTTTCCACTGAGCGAACTGATTTTATCGACGCCGTTTAGAATTGCGTTTTTGACTTCCGCGACCGTGGCGTCGGTATCATAAGCCCAACACAATGCCGCCACGCCGGAAACCAACGGCGTGGCCATGCTCGTGCCCGAATAGATGCCGTAACGGTTGTTTGGCAGCGTACTGTATATACTGACACCGGGCGCGGCCAGATCGACCGTCGTAGCGCCGTAATTGCTGAAACTCGCCAGTTTATCGTTCTTGTCGGTGGCTGCCACTGAAATGACGTTCGCCGCGCTATAACTGGCCGGATATTGGGCAGTCGCGTCGTTGTTTACGGCACTGTTTCCCGCAGCGGCCACGAACATAATGCCGGCGCTGTTGCTGGCCTCAATTGCCGCGTTCAAAGCGGAACTGTATATTGTGCCGCCCCAGCTATTGTTCATAACCCGCACGTTCACGCCGTATTTCGTCCGCATCATAGTGGCGTAATTGACGGCCCGGACCGCGTCGGAGACATATCCGCACCCGTTGCCGTCCAAGCACTTCAATGCCATTATCGACACGCTCCAGTTGACTCCGACTATGCCGAGGCTGTTGTTGCCCACGGCCGCGATGGTGCCGGAAACGTGCGTGCCGTGGCCGTTGTCGTCCTTGACGTTGCCATTGTTGCTGACGAAATTGTAACCGTGAACGTCGTCGACGAATCCGTCTCCGTCGTCGTCCACGCCGTTGCCGGATATTTCAGCCGGATTCGTCCATATATTGGCCGCCAGATCGCAGTGGGTATAATCCACGCCCGTGTCGAGCACCGCCACCACCACGCTTTTGCTGCCGGTGCTCAAATTCCAGGCGTCTTTGGCGTCTATCGTGTCCAGACTATAGACCTTATCCGCCGAAGTATCGTTCGTAGCGACGTCGAATTGCTGGACCGAGTCTTGTTCGTAACCGGCGATATTCACGTTATTCGCCAGCCAATTCGACACGCTGCCGGAAAACGCGCCGGAACTGCGCGCCAATACCATGCCCTCCAATCCAAGTCCTTCCAGGACTTGAAAATTGATGCCGCTGCCGCTCAACAGCGTCGATACCTGCGCCACCGACGTGATGCCCTTGATCGCCGACGTGCTGAATTGGATTATCCAGTCGTAAGTGTTCACGCCGGACGCGCTCGCTCCGTTGGACGATTGCGTTCCGGCGCTTTCCGCCGATACCGCGGCGGTTCCGACATGAGACGCCGTATTGCTGCCGATGTAACTGGCGAACCATATCGAATCGACAACCCCGGATATGCCATCCGCGCTCATCATGGCGCGGCTTTCAAGCGATTCGATCCTCAACAATCGGCGGCGTATGTGCCGATCGCTGAACATTGGAAATCCCGCTGTCTTGCGGCCGCGAATAGATAGATTTAAAAATTTTTGACCGATTCGAGAACAATAATCCAACAATCCGGACTCGGTGCCAAGGCCTAGCATGATGCAATCCATGATGTAACGGCTCGAACAAAAGTTTCCGCCGGTCCGTCGAGGAAAAACCATTCCCCCATGGAATCCCGCCCTTTGCGGCAACTTTGCTCTTCTGTGACGAGAAAAATGAAAAGCGCAAATCTTCTAAAAGTTTGTGTCATAAAACCGGCGAGGTCAAATAGAATTGTCATTCGCGGCATATTTGTATTGTCTCGGAAACATCCGTTATCTCGGGGACGTTGCCAAAAATGCACTTGGCCTTGAACAACCGGCACAACTACTTCATGCATTTGCCGGATGTGGTGCTCCTGCTACGAAGATGGTTGCAAAGAGGTTCGGCCCGTTGCTGCCAATCTTCCACGCCGTTGTTTTTTCACTACGTCACCTTCGGCGCCGCCAATTCGCGGCAAGGCCCGAAGACATTTATTTACCGGGTGACATTTTGCGCCATGCGTGTCCAAATAGCAAGCATTTTTATACGATTAATTGCAGGTCAAAAAAACATTTTGCAAATCGTTGTTTGCATGGCAATCTGCGAAGTTTATCTTTGCCCGGATAAATAACAAAACAGGCTGACCAGGGAGTTTGGATAAGTTCATCTTCCCGGCCCGCGATAGCACTGAAAGCATCCGCTTTGCTGCAAAAAATCCACCAGATCATGTTTCAAAAGAAAATAAAATAAATAATTGATTTGACATCCATTGCACATTTGGCTAAACTGACAAATGTTTTTAACCGATGAGGAATACTGATGGATGCAAAAACCCAGGCAAAATACGAGGCCCGCGCCAGGATCATCAAGGCCATGGCTCACCCCGCGCGTTTGTTGATCGTGGATGAATTGGCGCGGCGCGACGAACGATGCGTATGCGAATTGACCGAAATGGTCGGCACCGATATGTCCACGGTCTCGCGTCATTTGGCCATACTGAAACAGGCCGGCATCATCGAGGACCAAAAACGCGGATCGCAGGTTTATTATAAACTTCGCGTGCGTTGCGTTTTGGATTTTATCCAGTGCGTAGAGTCCGTTTTGGCCTGCAATATGCGGGAACAAAGGAAATTACTTGGGAGAATGTAGCATGCCGGAATACATCGAGACAACCGTTGATAAATTCATCTTCCGCATCGCTATCGATCGTTTTTATAGTATCGACGGCATTTGGGCGCAAGAAACCCGCCAAGGCAATCGCGTGCGCGTCGGACTGAGCGATTATTCGCAACAGCGCATGGGCGATGTAGCCTACGTTCACCTCAAATCGCCGGGCGCCAGGCTCGCGCTTGGAAACGCATTTGCCGAAATAGAATCGATCAAGGCCAATTCGGACCTTTTCTCGCCCGTAAACGGCGTTATATCGGACATCAACAAATCACTCGATTCCAGCCCGGAGATCATCAACCAAGATCCATACGGCAAAGGCTGGCTGACGGAAATTGAAACCGACGATTGGCAAGCGGATCAAGCTCAACTGCTTCAGCCGCGGGAGTACCTATCGGCCATGCGCGAACAGGCCGAAAAGGAGTTGAACGATTCATGAGCCGCACTACTACCTACCACACCACGGTTTGTTGGAAAGGCGGACATTGGGGGCGTCTGGTCATGGGAAACGGACCGGAATACGAATTCTCCGCCCCGCCCGACGCACACGGATTTCCAGGCGTTTTTACGCCGGAAGACGCTTTTGTGGCCGCCGCCAATACTTGCGTAATGATGATGTTCGTCTGGGCGACCGAAAGGTTCAAACTCAAACTGCTCTCCTACGAATGCCGTACGGAGGGCACCAAACTGATCGAACTCGATCGCACGGAAATCTTCACTCGCTTGCTCTTTCGCCCCAAAATCAGCGTGGCGGCAAATGGCGAGTCGCCGCAAGCGGTCGAAGCAAAGGTGCGACGCGCTTTAAAGGCCGCACAGAAGTACAGCCTGGTGGCCAACTCCGTCAAGTCGGAAATCGTCGTGGAGCCGGAGGTAGTGATAGAATAGTTGTAACATTGAGTCAATCTGCTAGTGGAGCAAATTAACATGATTATTCAAGTCCTTGGAACCGGGTGCAGCAAGTGCAAGACGCTATATGAGACGGTGAACAAAGCCGTAATGGAAACAGGCGCGGAGGCCCTGGTCGAAAAGGTGGATGATATCCAAAAAATAATGTCTTACAATATCCTGATGCCTCCCGGACTAGTAATCGACGGCTACGTCAAGGTCGCCGGGCGCGTTCCGAGCTTGGAAGAAGTCAAACGGCTAATCCTGGCCGCAGAAGGCGACTGACCGGCACAAAAATGGAATATGCAATGGCCAATCATGGTAAATCGGGAAAAATCTTGGTGATACCTTGCAGCGGGATCGGCAAGGTGCAGGGATTGATCAGCCGGGAAGCGGTCTATCGAGTCGTCGACGCCTTGACGCCGGACAGAGCCGAAACCGTTTGTCTGGCCTTATTGGTAACCGGCGATCCGGAGACGATTAAAAAAGTGCGGCCTTCTCCGTGCATTACCATCGATGGCTGCCCCAAACTATGTGCCTACAAAAACGTGGAAATGTCGGGCGGGAAGGTTTTCCATGCCGTTCACGTATTCGAGACCTTGAAACGTCACCGCGGCAAACCCTTCGGCTCTCCCACCGCACTGAGCGAAGACGGCTGGGCCGCCGTGAATGAGATTGCAGCCGACGTCGCCGAATCCGTCCGGCAAATGACTATTGAGCATAGGTAATATCATGGGTGAGATAAACAAGGTGGGCATCATCTCTTGCAGCGGCGAGGAAATACCGGCCGGCACCGTTTCCAGGCTGGCAACACGCCGCGTGCTGGAGCTTCTGCGACCTCAATCCACGGTGACGTTATGTCTGCCTTTGTTCCTGGCGGGCGAAGAAATGGAACGCCGCTTCGCCCGAGAACATCCCACTATTACCGTCGATGGCTGCGACAAACTATGCGCTAAACGCGGAACGGAAACTTACAGCGGCCAAGTGGCGGCTTCACTTGTGGTAACGGATATTCTAGGTGATAAGGCAGCCGGCTGCCATCGTTCGCTCCGGGATGTCTCTAAGATCGACGAGGAAGCCGTCTGGATCGTCGCCAAAAAGATTTCAGAGCAAGTAGACGTCCTGCTGGCTTCGATCCCGCACTCCGAACAGATTAAAGAAGCCGGCGACGCTTCATGTGCATGCTCTTGCGGAACTCCCGCGCCGGAAATAACAATACAGATAAACGGCAAGACGGTAGCCGTCAACGGCCTTCACCTGATTTTCGAACACCTCCATAAACAGGGGCTGGAACCTACGAATGATTATGCCGACCGGGTGTTGGATACGGTCCGAATCTATCACTTCATTGAACCTGCCGAAGAGAATTTCTACCGCGACGCCTTGGCGGCGGCTTACCGGAAGTATTGTCAACACTAACCGTTCGCGAATTAATAAAAATAGGAAATATCATTATGAATACTAAAAACATCTTCACCATTTGCATGTTGCTGTTCGTGGCCGCCGCCATTACGGTGCTGACGTTCAAAAGCCTTCGTTCAGGCCCGCAAGCGGTAAGCGCCAAACCACCGATCGCAAACGGCGTCGTAGTGTACTATTTTCACGGCAACACGCGATGCCCTACTTGCCAAAACATCGAGGCATACGCCCACGAGGCGGTCGAAAGCGGTTTTGCCGATGAGTTGAAGAACAAACAAATCCTATGGCAAGTGATCAATTATGAAACATCCGGCAACGATCATTTCGCCACCGATTACGAATTTGTCGCACCTATAGTCGTGCTTGCCATGTTTAAAGACGGAAAGCAGGTAAAATGGAAAGGTCTGCCGGAAGTCTGGGAGCACGTCGGCGATAAGCCCGTCTTTGTCAATTTTGTGCAAACAAGCCTCACCGAGTTCTTACAAGAAAAAGGAGCCTCAAAATGACCATTACCTCATTTATCCGAGTATCAAGGCCGATCGCCTGTATGGCCTTTGCCGCGATTGCTCTCTTTGCTATGCACCAATCCGCGCGGACAATAGCCGCCGAAAACACGGCCGCAAGCCCTTCGCATCAAGTGATCGCCTGTTATTTCCATCGCACTGTCCGCTGCAACACGTGCAAGAAAATCAGCGCATACATCGATGAAGCCGTACGGACCGGATTCGCTACCCAGGTAAAAGAAGGCGGCGTGAAAATGGTAATGGTCGATTTCCAAGACGAGAAAAACAAAAAACTCACCCAGGCGTACAAAATCACCGGTCCCACGCTTGTGATCATGGATGTGCACGACGGTGAAGCAACCGCCTGGAAGCCGGCGCCGAAAGTATGGTCGCTGGTGGGAAAAAAGGACGACTTCTTTAAGTATGTCCAAACTGAAATTCAAAACTACATTGACGGCAAAAAACCACAGTCCGACAGTCCCGCCAAATAATTTTTCCCTATGAAACGGC
>JBEKGL010000086.1:0-9970 GCA_050012815.1 Thermoguttaceae bacterium | reverse complement strand
GCCAGCCGCCGATAATCGAGGACGACTACGTCGACCCCGCGCCCTGGTCGATTACTTTCGACATGCCCGAGGCGTCCACGGGCAAGGCCGTGCTGCGCCTGGGCATCTGCGGAAACGCGGTAAACAACCTGTCGGCCTCGTTAAACGGCAAATCCATCGGCCAGACAGGCCGTCTGCCGCAGACCGGCGTGATGCATTGGGACGGGATTCGCGGATATTGGTGCGAACGGGATTTGACGTTCGACGCTTCGCTCTTGAAACCGGGCACGAACGTTATCAAGCTGACTCCGCAAGTCTTCGGCTGGAGGCAAGGCATTCTGTATGATTATTTGCGTTTGGAACTGGCCCCCGAGAAAGTCGAAACGAAATAAATTGTAAATGCAGATCTACTTCTGCATATCTCGGGCTCAGTTGATCTGCTCTTTTCTATCCCATGCCCAGATGGTTCGCTTTTCTCTAGCCCAGGCGTTTACGCCTGGGACTGAGAAAATTCCATAATTTTTTTCTAAAGCCCCTTCAGGGGTGGCTGAAGCTTGGATAGGATGAACCCCATGAATGGGGTTGACATTGTAATTGATGCTAACGGCTTTTGGCCCCAGGCGTAAACGCCTGGGCTAGACAAAAATGACTAAAGGCTTTTGGCCTCAGTATATTGATGGATAATCTTCGCCGCCGTCTAGCATCGGTTGGTTGTCCGGGTGGCGGGTTTCGTTGGCGCTGGTCACTCGGATCGCGGGGCGATCTTTGTATGGACAAACGTGTTCACATTCGCCGCAGCCGATGCACTTCTGCGGATCGACGTACGGCCGCTTGATCGTTTTCTTCTCGCCGTTGCGGTCCTGGATTTCGACCTCCAGGCAGTAGATCGCCTTGTCGGGTATCGGGCAATGTTCCTCGCAAACCATGCAATTGCGGCCGTAAGCGTAGGGGATGCAGCGGGTAACGTCGAACGACGCCAGTCCAATGCGAGTTGCGTGTTTCTCGTCGAGCGTCAGCGGCACGATTGCTTCGGTCGGGCAGACCTGGCCGCAAAGATTGCACGTATAATCGCAGCAGCCGATCAGGGGTACGAGCATCGGGGTCCAAAGACCTTCCAGTCCGGCCTCGGTCAAAGTAGGTTGAAGACCGCCGGTCGGGCAGACCTTGATGCACAGCCCGCAACTGGTGCAGCGCTGGAGAAATTCACGCTCAGGCCGCGCGCCAGGGGGACGGATCAGCGCCGGGTTGAAAGTTCTGCCTCGCGCCTGGGGGCTTACTCGCATGGCCGCCAAAGCGGTAATCCCGCCGATCGCCGCGACAATCATGCCTCGGCGGCCAAGATCGATCGATTCGAGCTTAGGCTCTTTGCGCCAGGGAAGGACGAATTGGAACGACAGGCTTCCGCGGCGGCAGGATTCGCTGCAATCCATGCACCCCAGACATTCCATGGGTTTCCAGACGCCGCCCGGGGCGATGGCCGCCGCTCCGTGGCAAGACATGCCGCAAAGACCGCACTGGTTGCAGGTTTGCGACTTGACCTTGCGCCGCAACAAAGGCCGCCAGGAGAAAATTCCCAGAAATGCACCAAGGGGGCAAAGGTATCGGCACCAGAATCGCGGCCGCCAGGCGTTCAGGGCAATCATGATCGCAAATAGCGCCAGGATTAAGCCGCCGCCGATATAGGCCGGATCGTGGTCCGATCCTTCCAGCCCGAATACGTACTTGTTGGTGAATTGATAGGCCGGTTCAACGACCTTGTCGATCCGCACCGGGCCGATGCCCGGATCGCTCTGGTATAGGGCCGTGGAACTTTCTTTTGCGGCCCATTGTGCCGCGGGCACAAGGGCGGTGCTCGTGGTCCGCGTGAGCCAGACGATTGGGTCCAGCACGCAGACCCAATGCAGGCCGAAGATCGCCCCGGCCAGCAGTCCAATCAGAAGATAATACTTTGCCAGTTGCCATCGCGACCAATTGCCGAAATCTTTGCGGTTTTTGCGGCGGCGGAATAACCGGCTGCTGATGGCGTGGATCGTACCCATCGGGCAGACCCAACCGCAAAATACTCGACCTAAGAGGACCGTCACGGCGATTGTCAGCAGCGACCAGAGTGCGATTTTCGGCACACCATGCGCCGTCAGGGCCGTGACGGCCGTTATCAGCGGGTCGATGAGGAAAAACAGCTTTAAAAGCGGAGCCGGGGCCTGCAATGCCGGCGAAGACTCGGCCTTGCCGTCTGGCAAAGCGACCTGGGAAGCAGTCGGGGAAACGGCCTGAAACCGCGTCAGAAGCACCAAGGCGAAAAAGACCGCCAGCAACAGGACTTGCACCACGCGGCGCACCCGTGCGGCGGTAAGCCGTCGGACCGCTTGACTCATGAAACGGCTATCTCCTTGGCGAACGATTTGTAGTCGATTTTACCGAGTCCGCTTTCCGCGCCTTTTTTTAGCGCGGGGATATCGGTTGGTTTCTTGCCCATTAATTCGGCGCCCCAGGCATCCAAGGCCAGGACATCGGTGCCGGCGGCCACAGCCAGTTTCAATTCCACGTCGGAGAGGTTGCCTCCCACCGGTCCGTTGGCCTTCAGCACGCGAACCGCATCCAGGACGCTGATCCGCGGCTTCATAAACCGGGTGATGTCGGCCAGGCAGGTGGGCATGTCTTGGTGGAAGGTGGGCCGCTTTTCGATCACGCCCATGTAGTTTTTCATACACATGGTCAATTCCGACATTTTGTGGTGCTTGATGACGGGCACGTTTATGACAAGGTCGCAATCCAGTATGTCCGGATAGATGGGGATGTTCTTGATCCGCTCGCCTTTAATTTGGGTATCCTTGAAGCGGCTCTTGTCCAGGAAGACTATTTCGGCGCCGTATTGCTTTGCGGCGGCGGAGATGCCGCTGGAAACATAAGCCTTGGCGGCTATGTTGCATGAATTGTCGCCGACCTTGACCGTCTTTGCTCCGGCGTCGAAACAAAGGCGAATGAGCGTGGCCACAACGTCGGGGTTTGTGTTGGCGGCAGTCTCCGGCTTACGATCCCAGGCGATATTGGGCTTGATCCAAACCACCGATCCTTTACTCACAAACCGCTTCAATCCGCCTATGGCTTGGATTGCATTTTCGGTCAGTTTGACGGCGGCCTCTTTGAGTTGCTCGGGATTGAGGTCTTTTGAACCGCTCCATTTGGCGACGGCCATCTCGGCCGGCTCCGCCGCAAGTGTGGCGTTTGTCAAAATTCCGTGCGACGCCAAAGCCAATGCGCCGGCTGCCGAGTGGGCTAAAAAATCTCTTCGAGAATACTGACTCATGGAACGGCCTCCTTTGGCCTGCGGGGAATGTGACACCGGGTAGGTTATTGCTGATTCTACTACACTTGTTTTAGTTTCGTCAACCAAATTAGCATGAGAGCGTCCTGAAGTAGATATGCTGGATTAAAGGAAGGATTTCATGTAAAATCGCTTTGGGGTAATTGTTTTTTTGTTGATCCTCCCCCCGTCTTGACGCCATGCGGGGTGCTACCCTACTATAGGGGATTCTATCGATAAGTTTCTAGAAAAACTCCGGATACAAGCGTCCGGGCTATCAAAAGTTAGAAAAGTAACATCGTAAAGAAAATCAGAGCCGGGGTGTGTCACCCCGGTGTTTCCGGGCCGACACGGCCCGGCTCTGAGAATAAATTATGATAATACTTTCCTGAACATTAATAAACTTAAAGGCTAATTAGCCATGAAAACTGCCAAAGTTGCGATAGTGGGATTCGGCACCATCGGTTCCGGGGTTGCCCGGCTGCTGTTGGAACATAAGGATCTAATTGCCCGACACGCGGGCATGACCGTGGAATTGGCCTGCGTGGTCGATACCGATCTTCGCCGGCAGCGGAACGTGTCGCTTCCGCCGGGCCTGTTTACCGACGATTTAGGCAAAGTGACGAATAATCCGGAGATTTCCGTGGCCATCGAATTGGTCGGCGGGTTGGAACCTGCGCGGACCATCGTCCTAAAACTGTTGGAAAGCGGCAAGGACGTGGTGACCGCCAACAAGGCCCTGCTGGCCGAACACGGCGGGGAATTGTTCGATCGGGCCAGGCAGTTCGGCCGTTCAATCGCCTTCGAGGCAGCCGTGGCCGGGGGTATTCCGATTATCGCCGCTATTAACGAAGGGCTGACGGCCAATCAAATCGAGTCGATCCACGCCATCCTAAACGGGACGAGCAATTTCATCCTTACCCAAATGGATGAGCAAAACATGGACTACAATGCCGCCCTGGCCGAAGCCCAACAACGCGGCTATGCCGAGGCAAATCCGGCCATGGACGTCAACGGCAGCGACGCCGCGCAAAAATTGGCCATCCTTTCCCACCTGGCATTCGGAGCACAGGTAAATTGGCGCGAGATTCCGCGGATCGGGATTGATGTCGTGGAAGCAACCGACATGCGCTATTCCAGGGAGTTGGGATATAATATCAAACTATTGGCCGTGGCCGAATTGGTGCCCGAGGGACTGGAACTGCACGTTTCGCCCACCCTGATCCGCAAAGGCACCCCCTTGGCCGAGGTGCGGGGTGCTTACAATGCCATTCGTGTGATTGGCGACGCGGTAGGCCGGGTGTTTTTCCAAGGGTTGGGCGCCGGACCAAAACCCACGGCATCGGCCGTGGTGTCCGATTTGATCGATACCGTTTTGGGCCGCATGGCCATAACCTTCCGCACGTTAAAACTGTGGTCCAGCGAGCGTCAGGTCCTGGTTATGCCCCGCGATCCGGCCAAGGTTCCCGGCCGGTATTATCTGCGTTTTAACGTGGACGATCGGCCCGGCGTAATGGCCGAGATTGCCGGGATCCTGGGTAAGCACAAAATATCCATTGCTTCGCTAATCCAGCATGAAACCGAGGAAGAAGAGTCAACGTGCGTCCCGCTGGTCATCATGACCCATACCGCCACGGAAGGCGCAATGCAGGAGGCCTTGCAAGCCATCAATCACCTAGCCTGCGTGCATCCCGGCAGCGTGCGGATGAGAGTGAGAGATTAGAATGATGAATACTGAATGATGAATGATGAATTAAACAAAGAAACCGCTTGCGGTTTTGCGATGTTAAATTAAAAGTGATGTGAATTTCAAAAAATGGTCAGTAAACTGACCACCCCCTGTAAAACCTGAATCCTAAGCCCTGAATCCTGAACCCTGACCTCTGATTCCTGAACCCTAAAATGAAATTCGCCCTGATAATTCCTGATGGATGCGCGGACGAGCCGCAAGAGGCGCTTGGCGGGAAGACGCCGTTGGAAGCGGCGAATATTCCGGCCATGGACGCAGTGGCCGCGGCCGGCGCAGTGGGCCGATCGAACAATACGCCCCAGGAACTTCCAGCCGGGTCGGATACGGCCAATTTGAGCCTCCTGGGATACAATCCATTGGAGCATTTCACCGGCCGTGCGCCCTTGGAAGCCGCCGCGCAAGGGATCGAATTGGGGCCGCAGGACTGGGCTGTCCGCTGCAATCTGGTCACCATCCGGGATCAGGTGATGCAATCCTTCACGGCTGGCCATATTTCTTCGCCCGAGGCCGCCGAATTGATCAAAACCGCGCAAGAAAAACTGGGCAACGATCGCTGGCAGTTTTACCCGGGCGTAAGTTACCGAAATTTGCTGGTGTACCGAGGCGCCGGTCGGCCCGCGCCGTTTTCGCCCGACACCCGGACCACGCCTCCCCACGATCTGACGGATAAATCGGTGCTTGACGATTATCCACGCGGCCCGGGCAGCGATATTTTGGCCCATTTAATGTCCGAAAGCGAGGAACTGTTCGCCGATCATCCGGTCAATTTAGCCCGGCGGGCCGCGGGCAAGCATCCGGCCACGAATATATGGCTTTGGGGTTTAGGCAGTACGCCTTGTTTGACGCCCTTTGCCCAGTTGTACGGCAAACAAGGTGCGATGATTACGGCCGTGGATCTGCTGCGCGGACTGGCCGCGCTTATCGGCTGGAAAAGGATCGACGTGCCCGGGGCCACCGGGTATATCGATACCGACTACGCCGCCAAGGGCCGCTATGCCATTAAGGCGCTAAAGGACTTCGATCTGGTGTGCGTGCACGTCGAAGCCACGGACGAAGCATCGCACGAAGGCAATGCAGGCGCAAAGGTTAAGGCATTGGAAGAAATCGACCGGCACATTGTCGGCCCGGTTCATGCGGCCTTGAAGGCCTACGGCGAGTATCGTATTCTTGTGAGTCCGGACCATCCCACCCCGCTGCGGACAAAAACCCACAGTCACGGCGATGTCCCCTTCGCACTGGCCGGTTCTGACGTCACCCCCGACTCTGCAACCGTTTATGACGATCCCACGTCAGAAAAATCCCCACTTGTCTTCCACGAAGGCTGGAAATTGATGCGATATTTTTTAGAATTTGATGGAAAGTAATGCGATATTATTAAATACCCAAAACCGCGACTGACGGTCGCGGTTTAATGGAAATTGGCAAACACCGCGACCAATGGTCGCGGCTTTACAAAATCCTCTAGCCCCTAGCCCCCAAAATGTCGATTATTGTACAAAAATTCGGCGGCACGAGCGTTGCGGACAGCAAGAAGATTTTAGCGGCGGCGCGTAAGGCGATCCGCGTGAAAAACGAAGGAAACCAAGTGGTGATGGTCGTCAGCGCGATGGGAAAAAACACCGACGTGCTGGTCGATCTGGCCAAGGAGATTTCCGACAATCCGCCCGCCCGGGAAATGGACATGCTTCTCTCGACCGGCGAACAGGTAAGCGTGGCCTTGATGGCGATGGCCATCAATTCGCTGGGTCACGAGGCCATCAGTTTGACCGGCGCGCAGATCGGCATCATTACCGACAGCACGCACACCAAGGCCCGTATCCGCTCGATCTCGACGGAGCGGATCCGCAAGGCCCTGGACGAGGGGAAGGTCGTTATCGCGGCGGGATTTCAGGGGATAGACGAATCGTTCAACATAACCACGCTGGGCCGGGGCGGCAGCGACACCACGGCGGTGGCCCTGGCGGCGGTCCTGGGCGCGGCATCGTGCGAAATTTACACCGACGTGGACGGCGTTTACACCACCGATCCGCGCATCGTGCCCGAGGCCCGCCGCGTCAGCCGGATCAGCTACGACGAGATGCTCGAGCTGGCCACGGCCGGGGCGGGCGTGATGCACAACCGCTCGATTGAATTCGCCAAGAATTTTTCAGTGCCGGTCCACGTGCGGAGCAGTTTTAGCGACAATCCCGGCACGATGATCGTGCACGATCCGGAAACGCCGAACACGGCCGTTTGCGGGGCGGCGGTGATCAAGGACGAGGCCCGGGTAACGGTGCTGGGCGTGCCCGACCGCCCGGGTACCGCGGTGGCCGTCTTTTCCAAAATCGCCGCCAAAAACATCGCCGTCGACATGATCGTACAAAACGTCGGCTTAAACGGCCTGGCCGATATGTCATTCACGGTCGATCGGGACGAATTGCCGGCAACGCTTAAGGCCATTGAAAACACCGTCAAAGAACTTGGCGGCGAAGGATACAACTACGGCGACGACGTGGCCAAGGTCTCGATTGTCGGCCTGGGAATGGCCACTCAAAAGGGCGTGGCGGGCACGATGTTCCGCTCGCTGGCCGAAAAGGGCATCAACATCCAGATGATTACCACCAGCGATATCAAGATATCGGTGTTGGTCGACCGGCAATACGCCCAAGACGCCTTGCGCACGGTGCACGAAGCATTTCAATTGCACAAACCGCCCGAACAAGGCCCGGCACATGCCGGCGCGGCCGGGGAGCACGTCAAGACCGATGCGGCGGAACTGGTAAGACAATTGGAACGCGTCGCCCGCTTGGAGCGGATGGAAAAACTGATTATCGACGACATTGCCTTGGACCAGACCCAGTCGCTGGTCACGTTCGTGGACCTGCCCGACATGCCGGGACTGGCCGCGCAGACATTTGACGAATTGGCCGAAGCCGGCATCATGGTCGATATGATCGTACAGAGCATCGGGCGCGAAAATCGCGCCAATATTTCCGTAACCGTGCCCAGGAAGGACTTGGAAAAGGCATTAGGCGTAGCCCGGAATCTGGCCGAGACGTTGGGATGCACCGAGCCCACGCATTTGGCCGAAGTCGCGAAACTATCGGTATTCGGCACCGGCATTCGCAGTCATACCGGCGTTGCCACCCGCATGTTCCAGGCGATGAGTGCGGAGGGAATCAATGTGGACATGATTAGCACCAGCGAGGTGCGAATCAATGTCGTCATTGCCGGCCGACATGGTTCCAAGGCCCTTGAAGCATTGAAAAAAGAATTCGCCGAATCTCTGATCGGCGGCAATGCCGAGCGCAAAAGATAGTGGGCTAAACGAACAATACGGCTATTTTCCGCCTATTGATTTGCCTGTCGTTGACGAGCCGTCCTCCGTCGTTTGTTTAACATAGCGGCGATTGAAGATCTCCGGATCAAAGGGGTCTTTGGGCGTAAATTCCGGCGGTGCGACGCCGCGTTTGATCTTCGGCGCTTTGGGTGCGGAGTCCGCGGAAGAGTCAGCTTCATCGGGCATTAACACGGGAGCTTGGAATGTCGCCTGCGCGGCCTCGTGTTTGGGGATCGTTGTCGGCTTGCTCGACCGAGCATTGCCGGACATGCCGGCATAGACGCCGGGCGCCGAGCGAATGTCAGCCGAAGCGCCGGGTGTGGAAACTCCCACTGGCGAGACGCCAGTGCCACCCGGTGAGATACCAGTGCCACCCGGAGAAAAACCAGTAACGCCTGGCGAGACGTTTGGCAGGGGCCGGGCTTTTCGGGCGTCTTTTGACAGAATGTGCGGGGTTGTCGCACCAGATGCGGCATCGAGAAGGGTTTCGGCCATTATTGGACGGTTTTCGGGAATTGTCGCCGGCGATTCGGGCATGGCTGCCGGACCGAGTTGCAGCACCCAATCGACCAATCGTTTGTATTGCATTGCCTGGTGCTCGGTAAAAACGGCCGTCTTGACCGTGCCGTGCGGAGCAGCAGGAACGGTCAGTATCCGGCTGGCCAAAGGATTATCGCGGTCGACATACCGTAGAACCGCGTGGATGTTGCGCTGTGTAGACCTTCGGCTGGCGGGCTGGTCCGAGGCAGTACGCTGCAGGCGCAAGCCGGATTCCGATTGCGGTCCGTGACAGCCCGACAAAGTGCAATTATTCATCAGCAAGGGCTGCACCGATTGCGTGAAATTTTCGATTGCCTTGCGGGGCAAACCGCGGATCATGCGGTCCAGTTCCTCGTTCGATAGGGAATGATTCCCGGAGGTTTCGACCTTGGGCGGATCGGGCATGGGCTCGAGGGCAATTTGCAGTCGCCGCTGCAATAAGCCGACCATTGGATTTTCCGGAGCGATGGCCGCGGCATCAGCCAGTTCGGCCGCCGCGTGATCGTAAAGCTTGTGCTGCTGACACCACTGGGCAAGGTCCAGGTGATCGCGTAGATTGCCGGCAGAGATGGCCGCCCGCTTTCGTTGATATCCTTGTTCAAAATCTTTACAGAGCAGTTCCACTTCGGCTGCTTTGACGCGGATTTCGCCGTCTGGGAAAACGACGCGGTAAAAATCGCCCGATTGGATGATTCGCCCTTCCAGGGCCTGCCCATTACGCAGCAGTAGCAACTGTTCTCCGGTTGTACCCTGAGGCTCTTGGGCCTTTAATATGGATACAAAGCCAACCAGTGACAAACAGATTAAAAACAGGCGGATTTTATATAACATCATGGCGGTCACAGGGTAAAGATTCAAATCGGAGGGGTCAAGAGAATCTGGGCAAGATTCGCTCTGGCAACCATTGGCGTGGCGGCCCAACTGCCCACTGGCATTATCATTTACTTTGCGCTATACTAGTACCTCAATTCATTTGAATTTGTGGATACAATCGTTTTAGTTTTATCCGTGCTTCGCTGGTTGTGAATTGCCAATCGACCCCCGTTTGGTCCACGTTTCGCCGATCCGCCCAGGCGGC
>JBEKGL010000085.1:0-9970 GCA_050012815.1 Thermoguttaceae bacterium | reverse complement strand
CGGCGGGCCTGGGCCGAAGGAAAAATCCACCTCGCCTCCGCCACACTTGAACTCTTGCGGCAAAAGGCCATGCCCAAAGGCGATGTCCTGTGTGTGGCCCAAATCGCAGGCATTGCGGCCGCCAAACGCACTGCGGATCTGATTCCCCTTTGCCATCCTCTGACGCTGGACAAAATCGACGTGCAGATTGAAATAACAGACGAAGACGTGGTGGCCCGTAGCACTGTTCACTGCCACGGGCGCACCGGTGTGGAAATGGAAGCGCTGGCCGCCGTGAGCGTGGCCTTGCTGACCATTTACGACATGTGTAAGGCCGTCGATCGGGACATGCGAATTACCGACATCCATCTCGTCGAAAAGGTTAAATTCGATGAATCCGAAAATTGAAATTCTTTCGGTTAACCGCTCGGAACAAAAAGGCACGATCAAGATTCCCTGCCGGCAGGCCGAGGTGGATCTGCTAGGCTTGGCAGGCGATGCCCATGCAGGTCCCGGCCTGCGCCAGGTCAGCCTGTTGGACAAAGCGGCGATCGACCGTTTTGCCGAAACCTTGGACCGTACGATTGAGCCCGGTGAATTCGGCGAGAACCTGACTGTCCGCGGTCTTCCCACGGATGGCGTATTTCCCCTGGACTGTTTGCGGTTTGAGCAAGTGGAGCTGCAGGTCACGCAACTTGGCAAGGAGTGCCACGGAGCCGGCTGCGCGATTTTTCAACAGGTGGGCACATGCGTGATGCCACGGGAGGGAGTTTTCGCCCGCGTACGGCAAGGAGGAATACTTCGCCCGGATATGAAAGGCTCTTATCTGCCCCGTACGCTACACCTGAAGATAATCACCCTCAGCGATCGCGCGATGGCCGGAGTGTACGTCGATCGCTCGGGGCCGTTGATTCGCCAACGGTTGGAGGAATACTTCCTTCCGCGGCATTGGCAATTGGAAATCGATTTAATAATACTTCCCGACGAAATAAAACCGCTCGATGTTGCCTTGTCCGAAAGCATCGCGGCGGGTGCGGACGTGATTTTCACGACCGGCGGCACGGGCGTCGGCCCGCGCGACATAACGTCCGAGGTCGTCAGCGCGCACTGCGAGAAATTCATCCCCGGCATCATGGAGCACGTCCGACTCCATTATGGTGCTGTAAATCCACGTGCCTGGCTCAGCCGCTCGGTGGCCGGCATTGCGGGTCGCACGCAAATTTATGCCTTGCCTGGAAGTCCCAAAGCAGTGGAAGAATATCTTCAGGAAATATTCAAGATTCTCGATCACGTGGTTTACATCCTCCAAGACCTGGATCCACACTGAAGCAATAAGTTTTCTCTAGGGGATCTATGCAATCTGGATTTGAGCCACTGACAGCCAAGGTGTTAGAACGGTTTGACATGTCCTGCTTGTATCTTAGGTTCTTCTGTCACACATATGAAAAGGTTTTATATTTACCCCGATGAACGATTGCATGAGGTGGCCGGCATCCTGCCCGCCGGTGTGCTACGACTTCGTGCCTGGGTGGAAAGATGAAGGATAAATAACAAAAGCGGAAGGCTGGAATTACCAGATTGTATCTAGTTAATCTAGACGAAACCAATCCACAGCCCCTAGATTTTAATCTCTAATCTCTAATCTCTAATCTTTAATCTCTAATCTTTAATCTCTAATCTTTAATCTCTAATCTTTAATCTCTAATCTTTAATCTCTAGCCCCCAGCCCCTATGACATATCCATGAATATCTTATGTTTATTCCCGTTCTTCATTAAAGTTCACACCGGAAAAACTGCACAAGCTTCAACTTGTGGCACGGTGTCCTGCCGTTTATACTGGGAAATTGAATCCATTACAAAAACAATGACTACTTTATATTAGCCAATCGGAGGTTCCCATGAATCGCGGCCGGATCTTTTGTCTAGTTCCAATTCTCTGTCTCGCTCTGCTGGAGAGTGTGGGATACACCCAAGCCACCCAAGCCACCCAAGACAAAACCCCGTTGAATGTCCGAGAATTCGGGGCACTGGGCAACGGCACAACCAAGGATACCACCGCCTTTCAAAAAGCCCTGGACGCCTGTGCGGCCGCCGGAGGAGGCGCAGTCTTCGTCCCGGCGGGCAATTACCTCATCGGCAGCATAGCCCTGAAGTCAAACACAACTCTCCGGCTCCAGAAGGACGCGAATCTGACGGGCAGCCCCGACCTCGACGATTATCCCATTATCAAGGCCCGCTGGGAGGGACGCTGGGTCGATGCGCATCGCGCGCTGCTCTCCGCCCAGGACGCCAAAAACATCGCCGTCGTCGGACCCGGTCAAATCGCCGCCAATCCGGCCTTGGGCGGACGCCAAATGCCCCGCCGCCCCTGCGCCATCGAGCCGATCAACTGCACCGGCGTCCGGCTCGAGGATTTTTCCGTTAAACATCGTCACATGTGGGCAATCCATCCCACGTGCTGCGAAAACCTCACAGCCAAGAACCTCACCCTTCGCACCACCGAAACCAACGGCGACGGCATCGATATCGACTCCTGCAAACACGTCCGCATCGAATTCTGCGACATCGAATCGGGCGACGACTGCATCGCCGTCAAGTCGGGCCGGGGAATGGAAGGTTTTCGCGAAGCCAAACCCTCCGAGGATATCCTCATCTCCCACTGCACGCTAAGCGGAACCATGTATGCCTGCATCGGCATCGGCAGCGAAACCTCCGGCGGCATCCGCGACGTCCGCATCGAGCACTGCAAACTGGTTCATTCGGCCAAGTTCGCCATCCACATCAAAAGCCGCGAGGGACGCGGGGCCTTCATCGACGATCTCTCCTTTAAAGATTTGCAGGTGCTGGACGCCAAAGGCGGATTCCTTCGCATCAATCTTACAAGCACAGGTATCCAGGACCCCGAACCCGTCCCCGGCGATGAAGGAATTCCCTCGGCGAAAAACTTCTCCTTCTCCGACATCAAGATAGACGACTGCGGCACGCTGGTCGAAGCCAAGGGCATTTCTCCGCTCAAGCCGCTCAATGGACTTACAATCGAGAATCTCACCGGCAAGTGCCGAAAGGGAATGACGCTTGTCAACATCAACAGCGCAAACCTGCGCAATATCAAGATGGAGGGCTATACCGGCCCGCTGCTGACAACCGCCAACGTGACTGGCGACGGCCTGGAAGGCGCCGTCCCGTATAAACCAACCGCCGAGCCCGCCGCTAAATCCACGGCCCCTACGAATCCTCCGCCCGGAACCACGACCAGCCCATAACAGAAAAACTAGATCGCATCAAGTTTATCTGTAGCCTCTCCGTTCAAATCCCCTCTTCGTAACGACTCTCTCTTTTTGCATTTTTTGCATGTACTTTCATGGAATGGAGTTGCCGATTTCGAGTCTCTTTAGGTTGGTCTTAAAAACGAAAGCAACCCTTTGCCCCACTCGGCAAGCCGGTTTCGCAATCCCATTTATCGCATGACATCATTTTTAAACAGGATGATAAAAGTCAGATCTTGCCCATCGAGACGCCCATCATATCTTGGTCGCCTCATGCCGTCGAATATGGTTATCCATTGGACGTACGTACCGTAAGAAAAGGTGTGTTTTACATCTGTAGCTGCATTTCCGAATAGCATCGAATTACCGTAAATACAAAGCAAGACTGGATTTGCGTTATTACTCGATCGAATATCACGGCTCTGCCTTGATACATCACGGTTTTTGTCGAGTAAGAGAAATATATTATGCCCCGTTGGCGCCAAGATAGCGATATACCCAGATTCTTGTATATATTGATTGAATCAATTATACTGGAAAGACGGAATTTTATGGAAACTCACATCAACGATATTCGCCGCCGACAGATTTCCACTTTTACTCTGGTTGAGTTGCTGGTGGTAATTGCAATTATCAGGATATTGATTTTCTTATTCTTGCCGGCCATACGGCAGACGCGTGAATCGGCTGCAAATCCGCAGTGCATCAACCATCCTGATACCTTCAATCTGGCGTTCCGCGACGGTTCTGTTAATTCCGTCCGTTTTACGATATTGAGGGGTATGTCTGTAAGAATACAGGCATTCGAAGCAATGAAGTGTGCATACCGATAGATTTATCTCTCTAGTTTATTTTTACAAACTTCATAGGAGATTTCACAATGCGATGCTTAAAATGCTTTTTGTTGGGATTAGCGTTTGTTGTACTATTGAATCACACCGCTTCGGCCGCCAGTTTGACATGGAAAGGCGACGGCATAAATAACTATTGGGGCACTGATCACTCTTGGCTGAACTGGAACAACGGGACCAAGTATTTCTCCTCCGGCGACATTGCCACCTTCGACGATAGCGGATCGAATGCCGTGGCCATAAACTTGAAGGAAGCGCTCACTTGGGCTTCCGGAACCACCGGCGGCTCAGTAATTGTGAATGCCAACCAGAATTACACCTTCAGCGGCACCGGATCGTTAAACGGGGGAGTCAACACTACCGTGTTTCTCACAAAAAGCGGGTCCGGCACGCTCACCATCAAAACGACAAACGATTACAAGGGAACCACGATCATCAACGGCGGGACATTGTCGATCACCGGCGGGGGTAAATTATATAACACTTCATCCGGTAACCCAACTTCTATGGCCATCACGGTAAACAGCGGCGGGACCTTGGAATTTGATGACTACTCGGGCGGCGGAAGTTTCGGAGCGCTTCCAGGTACCTTTGATTTTGCCATTTACGGCGGAACGCTTCGTTATGTCGGCACATCCGACTCGTATAGCACTCGCGGATTCATCATCTGGACTGGCGGAGCAACGCTGGAATCGGCCACCCCCGGGGTCCTTTGGACGATATCCGCCGGATCTGTGGCCATGATTCCTTGTGTAACAAACGATGTCCTTACATTAACCGGCGCCGGCAATGGACGCATCGAAAAGTTTTTTAATCCAACCAGCGGCACAATGAGCTTGGTCAAGAGTGGCGCCGGCACCTGGACCCTTACGGCCGCGGCGATTAGTGATTCCGACGCATCTCGTTATTATGCAGGCACAACCACTATCAATCAGGGCACTTTGATCCTGGATCCAAACGGCATCGGCAATAATCCAAAATATGGCGTTTTGTATAGAACCAGCCTGATTACCATCAATCCCGGCGGAACACTGAAACTCACGGGCACAAACGCCATCACCGGTTATTATACCTCCGCGATGGCTCCTTATACTCCTGCAAGCCCCCCCAAACCCGTGGTCATTAACGGCGGCACGCTCGATACCCAAACCGGCTATCATCAAATCGGCACGCTCACGCTAAACGGCGGCACGGTCAATAGCGGAACGCCCGGGGACACCAATTACGGCAGCCTTATTATCAACGGCAACGTGACGGTTACCGACGACTCGACCATCAGCGCCTTGTATTTCAGCCTAAACGGCGGCTCGCGGACTTTCGACGTGGCCGATGGCAAAACGCTCAACTTCAGCGGCACGTTTTTTGAGGGTTGGGACACCACCAATAGCAGATTATTTACCGGCACGAGCCTCACCAAGGCGGGAAGCGGCGCCATGACCCTCGGGGGTTCCAACCCCTACGCCGGCTCCGTCACCATCAACGCCGGCACTCTCAAGTTAGGCGCGGCAGGCAGCATCAGCTCGGCCACGGCGATCGACGTAAAACAAGGCGCCACGTTCGACGTCTCCTCAGTTACCGGCGGTTGGAAACTTGGCGCGAGCCAACAATTGACCGGCTCGGGCGCCGTTATAGGAAGCGTGGCCGATATCGCCGGCAGCACCGTGACGATTGCCCCGGGAGAGTTCGGCACGGCGGGCACATTGTCGTTCAGCAGCAGCTTGTCGCTAAATAACGGTTCCAGCGATGTAATTTATTTTGATCTGGCAAAATCGACCACCGGCTCGAGCGATTTAATTACCGTTGTCGGGAACTTCAACGCCAATAACTCCTCCAAGATAGGCATAAACGTCTCGCTGCTCGAAAACGTTATCAATGGCGGCACTTATCCGTTAATTAAATACGGCTCCTTAACCTTAACCGGTTCCGCCGCCGATCATCTCAATCTCACCGTCAATCACGGCTCAACGCGTCAATCGTACTCTCTGACCAGCACCACCACCGAAATCGATCTCAAGGTGGTCGGCAATCCCGCCAGCCTGACGTGGAAGGGCGATTCTTCCTTGAATAAGTGGGATATCAACGCCACAACCAATTGGATAAACGCGAGCACCTCCGCATCCGACGTTTATATCAACGGCGATTTAGTCGCCTTCAACGGAACCGGATCGAACTCGCCAGGCATCAACATCACCGCGGCCGTCCAACCCGGCAGCATAACCTTCAAAAATAACTCGACTAAGAATTACACTTTTTCCGGCACCGGCTACCTCAGCGGCTCCACCGCAATTACCTTGGAGAGCACGAATACGGTAAAAGTGATCCTGGCCAACACCGGCGCCAATGATTTTACCGGTCCCATAACCATCAGCGGCGGAACCTTGGAATTCGGAGACGGAGCAACTAGCGGCGCCGGCGCTCTACCGTCGGGCGTCGCGATCACCAATAACGCCGTGCTGTCGTTCAACAATCCCTCGGGCGACTCTCTTACCGTGAGCAATGCCATCGGCGGCACGGGCAACGTGCAAAAGAACGGCTCCGGCACGCTCACGCTTACCGGCAACAGTTCTTCCTTTACCGGGACGGTCACAATCAACGGCGGCCAGCTCGTCGCCGGCAGCGCTAATGCCCTGGGTTCCACGACAGTCGCCTCGGCCATTACGGTCAATAGCGGCGCTACCTTGGATATCAACGGAATTGGCCTGGGCTCCCGCATGGTTAGTATCCAGGGATCGGGTTACGACGGAAACGGCGCATTGGTCAGCAATAACGGCTCCCTTAACGGAGGGATTTACTCCACGACGCTCACCGGCGACGCCACCATCGGCGGAAGCGGAATGTATTATCTCCTCTGGTCTATAAACGGCGGCGGATACAACCTCACCAAAACAGGCGCCAACGAAGTCAACCTGTACTGGGCCGGATCGACCAATCTGAACAATATCACGATAAATTCCGGCACCCTCACCGTTCAAGGCAACACCACCTTGGGCAGCACCGGAGCCGTCATCATCAATAGCGGCGGTACGTTGAATTTGTCGACGATTACCTCCACGATTAGCAAAAGCGTTACCGCCAACTACAGCTCCACGATTCAAAGCAGCGACAGCGCTAATACCTATGCGGGCATCATCACCTTATACGGCGATTTGACGGTCAACACCTCCACAAACTTAACTCTAACAAACAAGGTCGTCGGCTCGGATTCCTATTCCGGTTCGTTGACCAAAACCGGCACGGGAACCCTGATTCTCACCAGCACCGCCAATAACTGGGCTAACGGCACCACCATCAGCACCGGCACTCTGCAAATCGGCGACGGTGGCGCCAACGGCAGCCTGCCGGCCGCGGGAAACATTGATAACGAGAGCGCTCTGGTATTTAACAGCAGCGGCAGCATCACCGTGGGCGACGCGATATCCGGCAGCGGCAATCTTAATCAGAACGGCTCCGGCACGGTCACACTCTCGTCGGCCAATTCCTACAACGGCAATACGATAATATCCAAGGGAACTCTGGCCCTCGGGTCTTCCGCTTCGATTTCAAGCTCCCCGCTGATAGATGTTAAAAGCGGCGCTATATTCAATGTGGCCGCCGTCACCGGCGGTTTTACCCTTAACTCCGGGCAAACATTGACGGGAAGCGGAACCGTCTCGGGCGGCGTCACCGAGTCGGCGTCTTCCATTATCGCTCCGGGCGACGGACTGGGCACTTTGACCACCCAAAACCTCACGCTCGCCGGCGGCGGCAACGTTTATTACGAAATCAGCGGAACCTCGGCCGACATGCTTAATGTCCAAGGCAATTTCACTTACAATAGCGGCGTTACGACCATCAATATCCTTGCCAACAAGGTAGTGTCGGGCACGGCGTATACCTTCGCCACCGCCACCGGCAATTTACTAGGCGCTCTTGGCAACTTATCCGCAGACACCGGCGACACCAGATACACCTTCACGACGAGTTTGGTCGGCAAAAAGGTGCTCTTAACCGCCAGCGGCACGAACAAAAGTCTGGTCTGGAACGGCAGCGGCTCTTCTTGGAACCTGAGTAAATCCGGCACCTCGTGGAACACCAGCGATGTGTTTTATAACGCCGATAGCGTGACGTTCAACGATACCGCCAGCAGCGGCACTGTATCCATCGACGCCGCGGTAAGACCCGCCTCCGTTACGGTAAATAACGGCACGATTACTTACACCTTTTCCGGCACCGGCAAAATCACAGGCGACGTGGGTCTTACCAAAACAGGCACCGGCTCGTTGTCTCTCTATAACGCCAACGATTACACGGGTGAAACCGTGATTGAAAACGGCACGCTTGTGTTCCGCAATTCCGGGGCAACATATTCGAGCCTGACGGGCAACATAGTCGTGAAGGACGGCGGCTCTTTGAATATGCGATTGGGTTTTGGAGATACCGGCGATCCGGTGCCGATCACCACTCTGGTGAAGATTGCCGGCGCCGGCTATAACAGCCAGGGGGCTTTGTTTGTAGGCGCCAATACCTCGGGTAATCACAGCCTCCTGACCAAACTTGAGTTGACCGGAGATGCCACGATCAGAACAACCGTTCCAGGCGGCCTAAACACATGGCGTTGGGACATATATAATCCCACGCCGGGCGACTCCACGACCGGTTACATCAAGGGCTATGGATATACGCTAACCCTGGCCGGCAACGGCTCGATCTATCTGAAAGAACTTGGCGACACCGGGCTGGGCGATATTAACGTTAATATCAGTGTGGGGATTCAAGGATCGACCGGTCTGGGTGTCGCGTCCAAGACCCTGACCTTGAGTACTTTAAATACGCTCTATTTAGTGGATACCGGCAGTTACGGCGTGCTGAGCAAAAATTTTGACCTGATGAGTACCTCGACTATCTATAGCAGCGGCAGCAGCGAAAACTTCCTGGCCGGCAACACCCTGCTGGAAGGCATTGCGAACTTCACTACCGATGCCGACCTCACTCTGACCGGCGTCATTAGCGGTTCCAGCGGCGGCATCACAAAGTTATCGACCGGCACGTTGACCTTGGCCGGCACGCAAAATTACTCCGGCAACACAAGCGTAATGGCCGGAACGCTCGCCCTATCCGGCGCCGGCACAATTGGCAACGTCGTTAACAACAGCACGTTGGAGATATTGGACGGCAATCATACACTTCGCAACGTCAGCGGCTCAGGCTCCACAACGGTCGATGCCGCCGCAACCTTGAACGTCACTTCCATCGCGCAAGACACCCTTACAATAGGCGAAGGGGCCACTTTGACCATTGCCGCGATCTCCGGCGGTCCTTCTTCCAGTTCGGCGTCGTTGACCCAGGTTCCCGAACCCGGCACGTGGCTGTTGCTTTCAACCGCCTTTTTTGCCCTGCTTGCCTACGCTGGAAAACGTGGAAAAAATAGAAGTTGAGCAGAGGCAAATGTGTATTTGTTCCATGCCCATTGTTAAAATTTCCCCCCGTATTGTCATTTTCCCGCATATAAAAAAAGGAGCGATCTCTATGTTAAGAACTAACCACAGTTACACGGCCGGAGTGATCTCATTTTTGGCGTGTTTATTTACTTTTTTCAGCACGGTCCGTGCCGAAGAGAGCTTATGGACGACCGATTTTGAGGCGGCCAAGACTAAAGCCAAGGAAGAAAAGAAATTACTTTTTGTTTATTTTACCGGCTCTGACTGGTGCACTTGGTGCAAGAGACTGGATAAAGAGGTTTTAGACGAGGAAAAATTCAAGACCGAAGCCCAAAAGGAGTATATTTTCGTGGAATTGGATTATCCGCATAACAAAAAACTACCCTTGGCCCTGGAAACTCAGAATCAATTGCTCAAAGACCATTATAAAATCCGAGGCTGGCCCACAATTATCAT
>JBEKGL010000084.1:0-10019 GCA_050012815.1 Thermoguttaceae bacterium | reverse complement strand
ATTCAACATAACAGCATACCCGGATGATATCAATATGCCCGCTGCTACCATGAGGCTATTGCAAATTGAAGAAGCAGCCGTTGGACTGCGTTAGAATACCCGACGGCAAAGATTTTTATAATCCCGACCCCTGCACGCCGAATCCTGACCCCTGCACGCCAAACCCTGAACCCTGAACGCCGAACCCTGCTCCCTTTGTTTGCATGGAATATCCCAGTTCGTTGCAGTTGAAAATCAGATGCCCGATGATCCGCTGTTCCAGCACCGGATCGCGGCCTTTTGGGATCCAACATTCGGGGGCCTGATCTCCGGCCGTAGGATTGACCACGCGTGTAAACGAACTGTCGTAACGGAAGGTGGCGCTTCCGGCCGAGGCATTTTCGGGCGTGCGCAGATCTTCCAACTCTTTGAACACTGCAACGTCTACCCAATGACCGCCCTCGCTGGGCCGCACGCGGACCACGGCCCGCCGACGCATGGTTTGCAGGGTGTTTTCCACCCGCTCGTACTCCCCGGCGGTATCGCGCCGCCATGGTTCCAGCAGCGTCGGGCTGACCTGGTAGTAGGTCTCTATAATGCCTTCATCTACATGACCTTCGCCAGGCGTGCCGCCGATCTGCCGCACGGGCGTCTCTTTTTCGATCTTGAAATAGTCGTCGATCACGTCGGACACTGCCTCCCAAGCACATTGGGAATCCGGTATTGGGATAAACACGGGATTCGGATAGATCACTTCCGTCTGCTCGATTGGGATCAATTCCGGCGGCGGCGGGGACCAGGCCGGGACGGTACATCCCGACAATCCCAAAGCCATTAACACCGCCGCTAACATGTTACGCATGTTGCTCGTACCTATAAATCCGTGAAAAAAAGAAATTATTACTACCCAGCCCCATGCGTGTAACGCCTGGACTACCCAGCCCCATGCGTGTAACGCCTGGGTTACAGAAAAGTTACATCGGCAGATTATCAAAATAGGGCGGTAGTTTCCCTAAAACCGCCTGGTTAGGCAAGATCAGAAATCCATTTACCAATTACTTGGATGTCGCTGGGGTTGCATCAGGTGGGACTGGCATCTCGCTAATGCTCACTCACTATCGGGACCAAATCCCACAAGATGGCGTAAATAAGAACAATTGGCAATTTAGGAAAAATGGGATATCGGATCACGCCTTCTATGGCTTCTATTTTACATCTACCCACTTACCTACTGATCGACTGACTACTTTCCTCTATCGACTCACCACTTTCAGCGGCCTGCGCATGGGCGGGCGGCGGCGGCCGGTCGAGCCGTTTTCGCCTAGCAGGCGTTTGGCTTTAACCAGATCGTTTACCTTGATCACGGCCCACTCTTCGCCTTTGGCTTTCTTGCCGTAATTGAAGGAGCAATAAGCGTAGTCGATGTTTAGATGTTCGCCGGCCAGCCGTTCGCAGATCTTGCGGAATCCGCCCGGCTGGTTGGGAATGTCGGCCAACAAGACCTCGGTAGTTTCGTAGCGAACGTTAAGTTTTTCTAGTACGTCGGCAGCCGCTTGCAGATTTTCAGGCACGAAGCGTACCGTGCCTCGCGTTCCGGAATCCATGACCGCCAGGGCCTTAAAAATCACTTTTTCCTTGGCGAGTGCCGTGAGCATGTCGGCTAAACGCCCGGGTTTGTTCACCAGCGAGACCGAAAGTTGCTTGGCCGTTTGCATAGCGTTCCTTCCTTTCGTGATGCAATTAAGATGTAAAAAACTCCGCCAGATTTGCGGACGAGATATTACACTAACATCCTATCAACGAGGCAGATAGGGTCAAATCCCCTAAACAATGTAAGTGGATTTTGAGGTCGGGACAGTTTGTCTAATTTACCCGCATAACCCAAACGACGGGGATTGCCCTGTCTTCTTCTTCACTTTTCAAATACTACTACATTCCTTTGCCAAAAGCAGAAAAAAACCCCGGATCTCAAAAGAAATATAGCAGTCAGGGAACTAATTATTTATCAAAAACGTCTTAATCCCGTGAGGAATCTGGTGCGGACCATAATTGACAAACTTGTTACCGTTTTACCGGCTTTATATGATTATCATATTACATGGTTGATATCTCATTCCCACGCTCCAGCGTGGGAATGCCCTTAAATAACAAAGGAGAATCTCTTATGTCCCGCATAATCATCCGCTTGTTGGCCTTGGCGATATTTGCCTCGCCCGCGATTGCCACCGCGCAGGGTATTTTGATAGTGATCGATCCCAATCAGCAAGTCCGCTTGCCGCGCCCGATCATCATTTTTCCGCCGGGGCCTTGGCCGCATCCGCATCCCATTCCGGTGCCGCATCCCCGTCCGCCGGTGAGTTACAAAATCAAGGAATTGGACATTCAAGCCCGGCTGATCGACCAGGTTGCGCAGGTCCAGGTTTCGCAGACGTTTGTCAACACGGGCAGCCTGCCGATGGAGGTGGCCTTTGTATTCCCATTGCCTTACGACGGCGCAGTGGAGCAGATGACGCTGATGATTGACGGAAAAGAGTATCCGGCCAAGTTGCTCGATGCCAGCGATGCCCGGCGCATGTACGAGGAGATTGTGCGCAAAAACCGCGACCCGGCCCTGTTGGAGTGGATGGGCACGGGCTTGTTCAAAACCAGCGTGTTTCCAGTGCCTGCCGGGGCCGGCCGCACCGTTTCGCTGCGATATTCGCAGCTTTGCCGCAAGCAGGAAGGGTTGACCGACTTCCTCTTTCCGCTGAGCACTGCCAAATACACTTCCGATGCGGTGGAAAAAGTCGACATCCGGGTAACGATAGAGAGCCGGGATGAAATCAAGAACGTTTACAGCCCGAGCCATGCGATAGAAATCAAACGGCCTGACAGGCAACATGCGACAATCGCGTTTTCCAGCAAGAACGAAGTGCCCTCCTCCGATTTCCGCTTGTTTTACGACGTGGGCAAAGGCACGCTCGGCGCCCGGGTGTTAAGCTATCGGCCGGAAAAGGAGCAGGAGGGATTTTTCCTGCTCCTGGCCAGCCCGGAAATCAAGGCCGATTCTGATAAACCTTTGGAAAAAACGGTACTTTTCGTAATCGACCGTTCGGGAAGCATGAGCGGCAAGAAAATCGAGCAAGTGCAAGCCGCGCTCAAGTACGTGCTGAACAGTCTTCGCCCGGGCGATCTTTTCAACGTCATATCTTATGACGATCGGGTGGAAAGTTTCCGTCCGGAGCTACAACGCTTCGACGAGGAAACCCGCAAGGCGGCGCTGGGCTTTGTGGCAGGGCTTTATGCGGGCGGCAGTACGAACATCGACGCCGCGTTGCGCACGGCTCTGGGTCAGATTCAAGATGCCCGGCGGCCCGGCTACGTCGTTTTTCTTACCGACGGCCTGCCCACCTCCGGCGAGACCAACGAGATGAAGATCGCGCTTGACGCCAGGCAGCAGAACAAGTTTCATGCGCGGATTTTCGCCTTTGGCGTGGGCTACGACGTGAACTCCCGCTTGCTGGACAAGATCGTGCGAGAGAATTTCGGCCAAAGCGAGTTCGTCCGTCCCAACGAGGACATCGAGGATCGCATAAGCCGGCTGTACAACCGCCTGGAATCGCCCGTTATGACCGGCGTGCAAATACAATTTGTATTAGACGAGATGAAAACCGAGGAAGGCAGCCCGATAAATCGGGTCTATCCCAAGAACGAGTATGATCTTTTCGCCGGCGAGCAGTTGGTGCTCCTCGGCAGATACAAGAGGCCCGGCGCGGCCAAAGTGATCGTTCAAGGAACTATTGGGCAGAAGCAAGAAAAATTCGATTTTCCCGCCGCGTTGGCGGATAAGAGCTCCGATGAGAGTTTCGCGTTTATCGAAAAACTTTGGGCCGTGCGCCGCGTGGGCGAAATCCTCGATGAGTTGGATCTAAAAGGTAAAAATAACGAATTGGTAAAGGAACTGGTCGAACTGGCCACCCGCCACGGCATCCTAACTCCGTACACCTCGTTCATGGCCGATGAGAGCGTCAACATCCGCGACGTTGCCGGGAACGCAAGCCGGGCCGACCGCCGGCTGGGGGCATTGAATTTATCCGAAGGCCGCGCAGGATTTGCCCAACGCGCGATGAAAGGCGACATGCAACGTGCCGACCAGGTTCCGGCCGGCTCAAGCGGGGGCGCTTTCGGATACGGGGGTAAGCCGGCGGTAATGGCCGATGCCTTTAAGACTTTAAGCTCCACGCCCGCCTTTCAAAGCGGCGGAGCGGGCAAGGATTATTCCGTCGCTGCCGATAAGGAATTGGCCGACGTGGCCCAAAATATCCGCAACGTCGGCAATCGGACTTTCTACCAGCGATCCGGGCGCTGGGTCGATTCGTCGCTCCACGACGATGAGGAAGCCAATGCCAAGCGAATCAAACAGTTCAGCGACGAATACTTTGAACTTGCCCGGCGGCACGGCCGAACGCTCTCGCAATACATGGTCTTCGACGAGCCCGTGCTCCTGAATTTGGAAAATCAGGCGTATCTGATCGAACCGTAGGCGTTCTCAGCTTTTGCAAAAAATCGCTTGCGCTTTAGCAAGAAATTGCATGTACCGTTGGTGCGTCAGGTGTACTGCCGTACCCGTGGTCGATTCCTGGAGAGGCGACGGAACAACCGTCGCCACAGCAAGGAGTGACGTCACGGAATTTCAGCACACCCCTCAATTAAACTCAATTATCACTGTTATTCATGTTTAAAAAATCTTTTCCTGTTATTGCATTAGATCAGTCACGTCAAGACCACCCGAAGTGCGCGTATGATTCGGTTTTCTTGATAGGTCCGTGCTTGGGTATTTACGATTATTCCCGCTCATTGAGAAAATGACGTTTTTCCAGATGGAATCCGTGGAATAAATCGCTCATGTCAACCTGCGCGAGTAGATATAATCTATATTATTCCAGAGCAAACATCTTTTAAATTCTAAGTGAAAAAGATTCTTAAGTGGGGGATGGGGATGGACGGTAATAATCTTGAAATCTCCCGCCAATCGGCATTGGCCGCGGAGAATCAGCCCGCCGGCCTTGTTTTTTCAAACAACTCTTTGATTCTTTATCCGACGGAGTTTACATCGTCGACAAGGAGCGGAAGATTTTGTATTGGAACCGCGGAGCACAGGCGCTGACGGGCTATTCGCAAGATGAAACTGCGGGACGGTACTGCAATTCGGGCGTATTCGATCATACCGACGGCGCCGGATGCAAACTGTGCGAGGGCAACTGCCCGCTTCTGAAGGTCATGGAAACCGATCAGCCCCAATACAAGCGTATGTTTTTCCGCCATAAGGACCGTCGCCGCATCGCCGTTGCCATGCATTCCATGCCGCTTAAAAATGAGCGGGATGATATAGTCGGCGCGGTGGGTATGTTTCGCGATGCCAGCGAGACCGCGGCTTTGGATGACGCCTACGACAAGCTCCGCGAATTGTCGGAAAAAGACGCCCTTACCGGCGCGGCCAATCGGCGCCAACTCGATAAAATCATTCCCGATCAATTGGGACTCTTGAAACGATCCGGCATCCCGTTTAGCGTAATCCTCTTGGATATCGATTGTTTCAAACAGATCAAAAAAACTCTCGGCCCTGGTGAAGGAGACGAGATACTGGTTCATTTTGCCCAGCTTTTGCGGCGTCAATGCTGCGGAAGCGACATCATCGGACACTTTAAGGAAGGAGTGTTTTTGATCCTTTTGCGCCAACAAAACTTGGAACTTGCCGTACAAATGGCCGAAAGGCTGAGAATTGCCGTTTCTACCTCCAGGCAACTCCGCCGGAATCTTACCGCCAGCCTGGGCGTGACCGAAGCGGCTGTTGACGATACGGCCGCCGGCCTTATGAAACGCGTTACAAAAGCCCTCCATCGAGCCAGGACCGGCGGCGGAAACCGTGTGGAATCCTTCGAACCCGCGACGGTCGCATAGTCGGGGGGTGGGGATCGGGGAACTCTTTGTGCTATTATTCGCGCACATTTATTTTGCCAATTTGTCATTGCAAATTGCAAATTGCAAATTGAACAACTATAAATACTTACGCGATTTGTCATTTTACTCCGTACGCCGTACTCCGTACTTTCAACTGAAAACTGCTTACTGAAAACTGATTACTGAAAACTGATTACTGAAAACTGATAACCATCTGCCATTCTCGCCTACAATGTCGATAAATGATTAATAAACTGCTTTTCTCCGAAGGATTTTTCTACGCCGGACTGTATAGTATCACAGAAGGCGTTGGGCCGAACGTCTTGGAGAAAGTGTGAGTGGACAAGTCTGAAGAGAATCGCCTGGTAAGGCAACTGACTCGGATGGACGAGGCGGCGTGGAGGCGGTTTTGCCGCCTTTACACTCAGCCTTTGTACGCCTTTGTGCGTTATGCCTTGGGGCTTGACCACCAGAAGACCGAAGAAGTCGTGCAGATGGCGCTTATCCGTTGCGTCCGATCGATTGGAACATTCGATCCCCGTCGCGGAGACCTGCTGGACTGGCTAAAAGCCGTGGCCCGCAATGAGTCGCACACGCTTGTCCGGCAAGACTTAAATCGCCCGGCTGAGAGGCCCCAGTTGTCGTTTCCGCCGGCAGTGGTCGAGCAAATTCTGCAAACTCTGGATAAGGCCGAACTGCCGGAGGAGATTCTCGCCCGGCGCGATCTCCAATTACTGGTGCAGGAGGCGCTGTTGAGCCTAGTCGAGCGCCAACGCGAGGTATTGATTATGAAGTATATCCAAGAAAACAAGGTTGCCGAGATCGCCGCGCGCCTGCATACCTCGGAAAAGGCGGTGGAATCGCTGCTTTCCCGGGCGCGAGACGCCTTCCGCATCGTGTTTCGTCGTAGGGTCTCCGGAACCGACGCCGTCGAGGAGGTGGAAATCAGATGAACGAAATGTTGCCTTCCTCGCCTTACGAAAATAATTTGGGCCGATTGCTCAAAACCTCCGTGCTTCAAGCGGACGCGGCGTTTACGGAGCGAATGCTCGGCGCCGTGACTGAGGAAATCGGTCGGCAGCGATCGTTGCGTCCGGTTCCCCGGCGGCGCTCGCGCGTTGTGTATCGGTCTTCGGCATTAGCCGCGGCGGCGATAATTTTGCTGGTTGTTATCATATTAAAATCGTTCAATGCCGAACAACCTTCGGCGGGAAAAGTTAGGGCGGTTTACGGGCTGGTGGCTCTCGAAGAAGATCACGTTTCGACCGATCTTGACCAAAATGCGCCCGCATCCTCGGGAAAATGGGAAGAGGTTCAGTCCGGGGCGTGGATTCATACTCGCTGGGGAAGTAGGGCGGAGGTTTTATTGTCCGACCGCAGCCGGATTTTTTCCCGGCCGCAGACCGTGTTTCGAGTGGAGAACGGTCGAAAAGGTGAAACAATCGTGCTTAAACAGGGATGGCTTAGCATCGAAGCCGCCAAACAAGCCCCCGACAAAGTCCTGTCAGTCGAAACTCCAGGAGCGCGAATCGCGATCCTGGGTACAAAACTCGACGTTCATCTGGTGCACAAACCCGACGGCCGCGTGCAGACCAGGGTAAGCGTAGCCGAGGGCCGAGTGGAGATGGAATCACTCGGGAAGAAGATTCTTTTGCCGGCGAATACCGAAGGCGTCGCCGACGATGGTTTCCCGCCGCAACGACGCTGCCTCACGCCCGAGGTCAACGAGCTTATCCGCCTGCTCCAATGGAACCGACAACTGGCAACGCAAGCCAAGGTGCGGACTGGTTTGCCATCGATCATTGAATTCCAAGGCGATGCCACGGCGAAAATCTGGTCGGTGGTTTCGCTGCCCGGTCCGGCAAAAGAGGATCAGAAATCATATTCGCTTCATCTCAAGGAAGACGTGCCGGAGGCGGAGGCTTTTACACTGGAAGGGACGCCGTTAAACGTGAAACACAGCGGCCGAATCGTGGAAATCCAAATGCCCGATACGTTGGCTAAGATCGGCAAAAACAGCGGGATTATCCTTAAACTGAGCGGCATGGCGGGCGTATTCACGGCCCAGGGAAAAGGAGTTTTCGAGTTCATCCGCGCGGTTGAAGATCCCGGGGTACTCTCGCTTGTCCAATTCCGCCTGCCTGAGTCGGCCGAGATAGAAGAGATACGTCCAGACCCCGTCGAAAATACGAAATTTTATTCCAGACAATCAATCACTGTTGCCGCCCATATCCGCGGTTTGGAAACGGCAGCGCGTGATGATTAATGTGTTTAGCCCGGTCGCTTGCAGGCGGTGTGAACGGCTGATTTATACCGGACACAAGCATCCGGAATAGACAAATTTACTTGGATCATTTTTTCTTGGGAGAATATTATGTCATTAAATAAAATTTCCTGGTGCGCGTTGACGATTAGCGGCATTATGTGCATGGCACTGCTTGCCAAGGCCGCGGACGAGGGCGGCATAAAACTCCGCTTTTCCCTGGATAACAAAACCAACGCCGATCCGGTTACTGTGACCGTCACGGGCAAAGTGCTGGACAAGAACACGAAACAGCCCATCCCCAATGCTTCGGTCCGCGGTAATATTGTGATTTGGAAATATCAGGGACCCGATCTTTTCGACCGTTGTCCTTACCAGGAGACTACAACCGATCAAGCCGGTGAATACAGATTGAAATTTGTAACGCCATTGTCCGTTACTGGACCCATGCATGATCAAGACGGCCTGTGTGTTTACGCCGGCGCGGTTGGATATGAAACACGTCCCATCTTCCCCCGGGAAAATGTCACGCTGAAAAAATATGATTATCAAATTGATATTACATTGGATAAAGGAAAATTAATACAAGGCACCGTAGTTGATGAAAACCACAAACCAGTTTCCGACGCTCGCGTGAGGATTCAAAACAGTGCAAGCGGCGTTTGGACCTTCTTCGATTCTCTAGGCCGGACCACAACCGGCAAAGACGGAAAATTTGAAATCCGCTGTAGCGAGGATGAGGATCCGATTGGCGGCAATCCCTGGCTGCAAATCTTCAAGCCTGGCTATGGAGCAGGATTTTATTTTGGAATTATGAAGAATGGCGATCTGGGCACGGTAATCGTCCCAAAAGGCGGCGATATCGAGGGAAAAGTCGTTGATGCCGCCGGCAACGGCGTGGCGAACTGCGAAGTCTCCGCCCGCACCTGGTTTATCGAGCCTGTTGCCGTCGTACAAACGGATGCCAACGGCCGATATGTCTTGACGGGAATTCCAGGCGTGCCCTCGGTCGTGGAATTCTATAAAAATAAGAACGGGAGTTATCAAAAGCCGTGGGGAGAGGTGGAAGTCTATGCCCGCACCGACCCGGCACTAAGTCTCAAAGACGTCCCCAATTACAAGATCATGGCCCAGGACGGCAAGACCGTCAAAGGACCCGATATCGTGATCGGCGACAATTCCAGCGTTGCCGGACGGCTGATTCCCTCCAAATCCACGATGGTCGGGCTTAAAGAACTGCTTGTCCGTCTGGATTATGACTGGGGTAAGATGGTCGAGGCCGATGCCGAGGGAAAGTTCTCTTTCCCCATAGTTCCGCCGGGCAAACATCAGCTTACCGTTTACCTGCCCACCAACCTGCGTTACGATCGCGGCATCGGCAGAACACAGATCGATGTCCAGTCGCAACAGAAACTGGAAGGGGTCAAAATCCGCCTGGACGACCTGGCCGAAGCCCGCGTGCAGATTCTCGATGCCCGCGGCAATCCGCTGGAAGGCGTCACTGCCGGCACTACTTTCAGAAGCGATGGTAATGGTCCTTGGACTGAAGGCACTCGCTCCGGAGCGGACGGCTGGGCTGTTGTCTATCTTTATCCCGGCGGTAAGCAATACGTCCGCGGATTCGACATGGAAAATCGGAAATTAGTATGCGGCGGATTCGTGGAAATCAATCCCAAGCCGGGCCAGGTAATCGATAATCTGCGCATCACAATGCTCGAGCCGGCCGCAATCACCGGCCGCATTTTGGATGCAAACAACGCCCCGGCAACAGGCAAAGTCCTGCAATGCACAATCGCTTATGCCGATGGAACGCAACGAATAGAAAAGATTAAATCCG
>JBEKGL010000083.1:0-10053 GCA_050012815.1 Thermoguttaceae bacterium | reverse complement strand
TCGGCGGCGTCGATGGATATGAAAAAGCCGTCAGTCGTTACCCGGGCGAAACCGCGGCTGGAAAAAGTCCAATGCCAAAACCGCGGGAGCAGATTCAAGACCAGTGCCCCGCCAAAAGCCGCAAACGCGCCTAGAAGTACGAGCAGTTCAAAAACGATTGGTATGTTCGCGGGCAGGCTGAAATAGGGTTTTCCACTGATGACCATGGGATAGTTGACGGCGTTCATCCACCACTGCATCAGAAGCGCCACTGCCGCTCCGGCGATGGCTCCGCCCAGGACGAGCCAGGGCAGCCGGGTCGTGCGCACGCCCATCGCCCGGTCGATGCCGTGAATGGGGAACGGACTGTGGCTGTCCCACCTGGTGAAACCTTCGTCGCGCAGTCGGCGCGCAGCCGCCTTGAGCGATTCCGGCGAGTCGAACTCTGCCAGAATGCCGGCGATTTTTGGTGATTGCTCGGTTATGGAGCGATTGGTTTGGATATCCGTCATATTATTGTTTCACTACGGTTTACATTCGGGTTTTTTCGGCTTTGCACCGCGAAACCGCAAGCGGCTATAAAAATCTCAAATCTCAAATCTCAAATCCCTATTTAACACTTGTTTCACTTCATGCACGGCCACCATGGGCAGGTAGCGGCAGAACAGGAGAAACAAGGTGAAGAACAATGCGAAACTGCCGGCCAGCATGGACAGATCGACCCAGGTGGGAATATAAATGAACCAACTGGAAGGCAGGAAATCGCGATTCAGCGACGCAACGATAATCACGAAGCGCTCGAACCACATGCCCACGTTGACCAATATGGCCACTACGATCATCAAGCCCGGCGTGGTCCGCCATTTTTTGAACCAGAACAACTGCGGGGCGGCGACGTTGCAGAAAACCATCAACCAGAAGGCCCAGGCATAAGGCCCCGTCGCCCGGTTGGCCAGAGCGAATTGCTCGTAATTATTCCCGCCGTACCAGGCCATGAAGGCTTCGATCAGATATGAGTATCCGACTATGCAGCCGGTGGCCAGGAGGATTTTGTTCATGTTGTCCAGGTGGCGGATGGTGACTAGGTCTTTCAGTCCGAAGTACGCCCGGGCCGGAACCATCAGCGTGACCACCATGGCGAATCCGCTGAAAATGGCACCTGCAACGAAATAAGGAGGGAAGATCGTGGCGTGCCAGCCGGGCAATTGGGCCACCGCAAAGTCGGTGCTCACGACCGAGTGCACCGAGATCACCAGCGGCGTGGCCAATCCGGCCAGAAATAAATACGCCCATTCGTAAACGTGCCATTGCCGGGCCGATCCGCGCCAACCCAAGGCCAGCGTGCCGAAAATGAAATATCGCAACTTGTTGGTCGCCCGGTCGCGGAAGGTCGCCAGGTCCGGAATCATTCCCAGATACCAGAACATAAGCGAGACGGTAAAATACGTGGAAACCGCGAACACGTCCCAAAGCAGCGGGCTGCGGAAATTCGGCCACAGCGACATCTGGTTCGGATACGGGGCCATCCAATATGCGAACCAAATTCGGCCCATGTGGATGCCGGGGAAGATCAATGCGCAGATCACGGCGAAAATGGTCATCGCTTCGGCGAAGCGGTTGATGCTCGTGCGCCATTTCTGCCGCAGCAGAAATAAAATGGCCGAAATCAGCGTGCCGGCGTGCCCTATGCCGATCCAAAACACGAAGTTGGTAATATCGAAGGCCCAAAATACCGGACTGTTGTTGCCCCATACGCCGATGCCCGTGCCGATCAGGTAGCCGATGAGGATGAAGAAATACACGGTCACGGCCGACGAAATGACAAACGCCGCGATCCATGCCATGGGCGTTTTCGATTCCGGCGTCCGGCAAACGATATCCGTCACCGAAGCGTAATCCAGCCCGGGCGTCATAAGCGGCACGCGCCGCGTGGGGTCGTCGGTCGTGTTGTCGAAAATGTCGGCTGCAATGCTCATCTGTGGCCTCCCCTCTCCCGACCAATCTCCGGATGGTGCCCGGAGAGGGTTAGGGTGAGGGTTTTCCTCTCCCGGAGCAAGCTCCGGGGCTAAACGGTGAATACGATATTAATTACATGACATTTATTAAACGTTCGTGTCATCCTTTTTTTCCAGTTCCAGGTTTGGATTCCTAATGCGGGCCAAATATGACGTGCGCGGTTTTATATCCAGTTCGGCGAGCATTTCGTACGAGCGATTGTCGGCCTTGGTTTGGGCCACGGCGCTATGTTTGTCGCTCAAGTCGCCGAATATAATCGCGCCGGCCGGGCAAACTTGTTGGCAGGCGGTTTTGATTTCGCCGTCTTCAATTGGCCGCCGGGCGTTTTTGGCCGCGATTTTTACGGCCTGGATCCGCTGCACGCAATAGGAGCACTTTTCCATAACGCCGCGGCTGCGCACGGTGACTTGCGGATTGGAGGCCATTTTGAGGATTTCGTTCCTCGCTTCCTCGTATTGCTTGTGATAGTTAAAAAAGTTGAATCGCCGCACTTTGTAGGGGCAGTTGTTTGCGCAGTAGCGCGTGCCCACGCAACGGTTGTAAACCATGTCGTTGAGGCCTTCCTTGCTGTGGACCGTGGCGGCCACCGGACAGACCGCTTCGCAGGGGGCCATCTCGCAATGCTGACAGGCTACGGGCTGGAAGACGATTTGCGAATTATCCGCGCCGCCGCGAAAATAGCGGTCCACGCGGAGCCAGTGCATTTCGCGGTTGCGGAGAATTCGTTCGCGGCCGACCACGGGCACGTTGTTTTCGGCCATGCAGGCGATAACGCACGCGCCGCAGCCGGTGCATTTTGCCAGATCGACGGTCATGGCCCAGCAATGGCCTTCAAACTTGTGTTCCTGCCACAGCGATTCCAGGGGCGGATGGTGGACCACGTGCTTGGCGAAATCGGGATGCTTTTTATACTCTTCCAATGTTGCTTCGCGGACCAGTTCGCCCAGGCGTTGCTCTTGGCCTTTCATACCGATGCGGTCGATGGCGAAATAGTCCTGCACCGTGGCGAGTTGGTATTTTTTGCCGGTCGGTTCGACGCTCAAACCGGTACCGAAACACATGGCATCGCTGGTCCGCAGACGATAAGCGTCGGTGCCCACGCCGGGTACGCCGTCGGACGCGCTTCCGCCAACCAATCCGGCTGCCGTGCGTCCGTAACCCAGGGCGACCGCCACGGATCCGTCGGCCTGTCCGGGGAGAATATAGGCGGGAATTTCCAAGTGCCGGCCTTTGAATTTCAATTTGACCAACGTGCCATGTTCCACGCCGAGTTTTGCGGCCGTCGCGGGACTCATTACGGCAGCGTTGTCCCAGGTCAATCGCGTGAGCGGATCGGGCATCTCCTGCAACCAGCCATTGTTGGCGAACCGGCCGTCGTAAATTGCGGGACTGGGCCGGAAAACGATCTCTAATTTTCCGTTTTCAATTTCTGTCCCCTCTCCGGGCACCGACCGAAGGTCGGTCGGGAGAGGGTTAGGGTGAGGGCCCAGGTCCCTAATATCTTTTTTCTCCAATACGCCGCCGAGCAAAATCCCATCGTGCACGACCTCACGCCACCGATTTTCAAAATCGTCGGCGCTTATGATTTCTTTCGCGGTCGCTTGGACCATGTCCAATACCGTTGTCGTCGATGCACCGCCTTGGATCATTGCCAAAAGTTCGACGGCCGAACGGCCGCCGTGTAGCGGCTCGATCATGGGCTGGACGATGCAATACGCTCCGTCGTACGCACGGGCATCACCCCAGGATTCCAAAAAGTAGGCTTGGGGCAAGTACCATGCGCATTGCAGCGAGGTTTCATCGCGATACAGGCTTAAATGGATGCTCGCGGGGACTTTTTTGATCGCCTCTGTGAAATTGAAGTTAGCGGGACTGTTGTAGACCGGATTGCCGCCCAGAATCAGCAAAGTATTGATTTTGCCGTCATTCATTTCGGCAACCAAGGATTTTAAACCATCGATTTGTCGTTGCTGATCGACAGCCGGCGATTCGGTGTAGTCGATGGTCTCGCCGATGTTGTCCAACAATCGGTTGATGTCGCGGACGATAGATCGCACTTCTTCCGGCTGTCCGCTCCCAACGACTACTACACTCTTACCCTTATGGGTCAAAAGATCATCAGCCACAGCACCGGCGAACTTGACTATTGACGAATCGCCTCCCATTACAAATCTTGAGACCGGTCGTCCGCCTGGCACGACATCTGGAACATCTATAGCATTATGGAGCATTTTCGCAAATGTAGCAATCTGCCCGCTGCGGATCGGCAATCGATGATCGGCCATTGCGCCGGTGATCGAGTAACAGCTTTCGACGACGTACAGACGGTTCATCTTGCCGTCTGTCGCTTCGCGTCCGGCTGCAAAATCGCGGGCATGTTTTACCGCGGCGGGATGATCGCCGAAAAGATCGGCGTCGAGTGCAACGATTACCTCGGCTTTATCCAGATAAAGATGCGTGCGCAGGCCGCCGGTTTCGTGCGCCACGGGTTCGTAATTCACCCAAACAGTTTTAGGAAAATCGGCTAGTAATTTTTGACGCTGTGCAGCAAAAGTGGGCGAAGTGCTTAGTTCGGAAAGGACGGCAAGCCCTTGGCCGCTTTGTTGCCGCAGTTCGGCGAAATGGGACTGGGCAAAGGCGGCGAATTCGTCCAAGGTTTTTACTTCATCGCCTTGGCCGGTTTTTAGGACGATGTTCCCGCTGCGGTCCGGATCGTAGAGTTTAAGAATGGCCGCCTGGGCGTAAGCGTTCGTAGCGCCCAGGCTGTATGGATGTTTTGGATTGCCTTCGATTTTGATGGGTCGGCCGTCGACGCAGGTTACCATAAGTCCCATGGCCGAACCGCCTATGTCCATGGTCGTGGCGAAGTGTTCGAGCGTTCCCGGCGTGCGGTTTGCCGGCCGCTTGTCGAAGGGCAGGAGTTCGCGTTTTTCCCAGCGGCAGGCGGCCGTGCCGGCCAGTGCGATCGACGCCCCCATGAGTTGCAGCCAGCGGCGGCGGGAAATGCCCTGTGGATCGTCCGTTACGTCGTTTTTTTCTACCGATGACATGTCGAGCAATCCGTCGAGGGATTGATGTTGTTTTCCTTGCGCAGTTTAGCGCCTAATACTTCCGTGTCTTCGTTGGGAATCCAGTCCATTTTAGTGATGAACTCCTGCGGGCGGAGTTGCGGCTCGCAGTGGCAGTGGCACTCCAGGCACCAGCCCATGCTGAGCGTGTAAACTTGGGCGACTTGCTCCATTTTGTCTATCCGCCCGTGACAGGAAAAACACCCTACTCCGCGCGACACGTGCGCGCTATGGTCGAAGTAGACATAGTCGGGCAGATCGTGGACCTTTACCCAGCGCAGCGGATCGCTGGAAGCCGCGCTCAGGCGGATCGGCAACAACTTGGCGCTATCGGGGGTGATCGTGGCGTGGCAGTTCAAGCACGTGGCCGTGGGAGGAACCGCGGCAAAGGCCGACCATTCCACGGTGTTGTGGCAGTAGCGGCAGTCCATGCCCAATTGGCCCACGTGCATGGCATGGCTGTAGGGCAGGGGTTGTACGGGCGAATAGCCCACGTCTGTCGTTTGAGGGGAACCCCAGAAATAGGCTAAAAAGATCACGTAGACCGGCGCGATCGCCAGCAATGCCCCGGCAAAGGGCCGAGTGCGATCGATCCAGGGCGGGAAGCGAAATTGATCCATCTTGCTTGCTTATCCGCACGTTAAGTCAAGATTTTCACCTTGGCAAAAAGCAAAAGCCAAGGCTGAGTCCGAATTATCACCCAGTTTGACCAAATTTTATCAGTTACCCGCTCCTTGAAAAGTCAGAAAAATCTGCTAATTTAAAAAATAACGTAAGCCCTTAATTTCCAATACCCGAAAAACACGGGTTTTTTTACCATTTTTAATATCCATTATTTTGGTTGTAACCTTTATTCCAATCATCTCCGCCTATATAATTGTTTAACATTACGGCTCTAAACTAACTTGAGCGGTTTTTTAGGTTATATTTTACTAATACCGCTGAATAACTAGGGACCCCCTAAAACATCCTAAACATTTGCAAGGAGATTGTTGTGACAGATTCAGACAAACCAGATCGTGATGCTGATGATATTTCGTCGAAACCGGAAGCCGCCCCCCCTGCCGCCGCGCCTCAGCAGCAGGCTCAACGAGTCCAGATAGAGATTGACGATTCGAAGGTTACGGCGAATTACGCCAATTTCTGCCGCGTCACCGGAACTCCGGAAGAATTGATTATCGATTTCGGCCTTAATCCTCAGCCGTTTGGTATACCGAGTCATCCGATTCCGGTCAGTCAGCGGATCATCACCAACTTTTATACCGCCAAACGAATGCTGCACGCGCTTCAATTGACCATTCAACGCCATGAAGCCACATTCGGCGTGCTGGAAACTGACGTGCAAAAGCGCGTTCGCCCGGGCGTTATGGGCCAACGTTAGAGGTAGGCGTTAGGCTGTAGACTATAGGTTTTTGGATAAAGAACGCTTTGTTGTATAAAATCATAAAGCCCACGGATTGATATTCGTGGGCTTTTGTTATAAAGGGTACGAGGTTCGGGATTTAGAATTTGAGATTTGAGATTGGTTGGCAAAGTGGGCAATAAATTGCCCACCCCAGCCCTTAGGATTCCCGCCTCTTTGGTTTGTAGAGATCGGTTGCCGTGCCGTAAAAAATTTCGGCGGCCGCACCCAGGGTTTCGGAAAAAGTCGGATGCGGATGGATTGTTTCCACGACGTCCCGGGCCGATGCGCCCATTTCGATGGCCAATACGGCTTCGGCAATCAGATCGCCTGCCGCATAGCCCACTATGCCGCAGCCTAAAACGCGCTCGGTTCCCGGATCGATGAGCCACTTTGTCAATCCCTCGGTCCGTCCGACGGCTTGGGCCCGGCCGCTGGCCGCCCAAGGAAACATGGCAACAGTGAAGGCGCGGCCTTGCTGTTTGGCTTGGGTTTCGGTCAGTCCGGCCCAGGCGATTTCGGGATCGGTAAACACCACGGCGGGTATCGCCCTGGGTTCAAATGTAACCGGATGGCCGGCCAGAACTTCCACGGCGGCTTTTCCTTCGTGGGCGGCCTTGTGGGCAAGCATCGGTTCGCCGGCCACGTCGCCAATGGCCGAAATGTTCGCATCGTGCGTTTTCCCGCGGTTATCGACCGTGATGAATCCCTGCGGGCTGACTTGGACCTTGGTCTTTTCCAATCCCAAGCCGGCGCTATTCGGTTTGCGCCCGACCGAAATCAACACCCGGCTAAAACGCTGTACTTTTTGCTCGACGTTTCCGTCAAAGTCGACTTCGATCTCGTCTTTAAGATCCTTTAATCCGGCTACTTTTGTGTTTAAATAAATTGCCGCGAATCGGCCTTCGAGTTTTTTGTGCAGGGGTTTTACCAGGTCGCGGTCGGCGCCGGGCAGAAGTCCATCGGTAAGCTCGACCACAGTTACCTTGCTCCCCAGCGCGGCATAGACGGTGCCCATTTCCAGGCCGATGTATCCGCCGCCCACGACCAGGAGCGTCTCGGGCACGTCGCCCAGGCTGAGCGCGCCGGTGGAGTCCATCACGCGATGCGTGGGCAGGCTTAGGGAGGGAATCATGGCCGGACTGGAACCAGTGGCGATTATGCAGTGCTCAAATCGCAGGCGGTCGTCGTCGAGCGGCTTATCGCCTTGGGCCTTGAGTTTTAGCGTGTTGGAATCCTCGAATGTAGCCTTTGCCCGAATGACTTGGACGTTTCGCTTGGCGGCAATTTGTTTCAGCCCGGCGGTCAAGTTGCCGATGGCCTTTTCCTTTTGGGCGCGCATTACTTCGACGTCGATTTTCGGGGGAACGAAGGTTACGCCCCAATCGGCAAGGTGTTGGGCATCGGCCATGGTTTTTGCCACATGCAATAGGGCCTTTGACGGAATGCACCCCCGCAGCAGACACGTGCCGCCGAGTTTTGCGTCCTGTTCAACCAGCGCGACTTTCATACCCAAATCGGCCGCTAGAAACGCCGCCGCGTATCCGCCCGGCCCGCCGCCGATAACGACTAATTGTGTATTCATGGATTACCTCGCTTTCAAACCATTTTCCCGCGGAATTCGAGATATTCAAGGGGGCTGGGGAAAAAGGATGAAGGAGGAGGGATGAAGTATTGTTGAAACATGCTGGCAACACTGCTTCTACGAAGCAGTGGCACACATTTTATATACTTTGGCCGTCAAGCAGGGGTGCCCGTATGTTTATCTGTTAAAAGAGCCTACTGGACGGTGGCGGGAGGATGGTTTTCGGTGGGAAATTATTTTTGGGCTTGGTGGCTGGGCGGGATGGGTGTGCGATGTGCCAAGGGGGATGTCTTTATTGACGAGCAACGTCTGGCGGATTAGCCGCTCGATGGCCTTGAGATGTTTTCGCTCGGCAATGTCGCAGAGAGAGACGGCAATGCCCGCCGCTCCAGCACGGCCGGTGCGGCCGGTGCGATGGATGTAGGTTTCGGGTTCAACCGGGAGATCGTAGTTCAAGACGTGGGAGATTCCTTCGACGTCGATTCCGCGCGAGGCGACATCGGTGGCCACTAGGACGTGCGTCCGGCTCGATTTGAAATCGGCCAGCGACCGCTCCCGCGCCCCTTGGCTCTTGTTCCCGTGGATCGCATCGGCGCGAATGCCCGAGCGGTTTAAATCACGCGCGACGCGGTCGGCTCCGTGCTTGGTGCGGGTAAAAACCAATGCGCGCGTGACAGAGCGCGTCTTGAGGATATTCGCCAATAGCCGGGTCTTTTGCTTTTGAGGCACGAAGAACACCGAATGTTCGACGAGTTCCGAGGTCTCCTTGACCGGGGCAATGCGAAGGCGGACCGGATCGTGGAGAATGGAGGCGGCAAATCGCTCGATTGTCTCGGGCATGGTGGCGGAGAATAGGAGCGTTTGTCGCCGCACAGGCAACTTGGTAATTATATGGCGAACGTCTGGCAGGAAGCCCATGTCCAACATTCGGTCGGCTTCGTCCAGGACAAAGGTTTCGACCGAGCCGAGATCGATAAAACCCTGGTTCATCAGATCGATCAGCCGGCCGGGCGTTGCAACCAGGATGTCGATGCCGTGTTTTATGGCCCGAGTCTGCGGATTCTGGCCCACGCCGCCGAAAATAACGGTTTGCCGCAGCGCGGTGTTATATCCGTATGTTTGAAAACTTTCGCCGATCTGCGCGGCCAACTCGCGAGTGGGCGAAAGGACCAGGACGCGGATGCGACGGCCACGGCCATGCGGCGGATTTCCGTCATGCGTCAGGCGGTGCAAAATGGGAAGCGCGAAGGCGGCGGTCTTTCCCGTGCCCGTCTGTGCGCAGCCGAGCAAGTCGCGGCCTGCTAGCACGTGTGGAATAGCTTTGGATTGAATGGGGGTGGGAATGGTGTATCCTTCGGATACGACAGCACGCAGTATGGGCTGCGAAAGCCCAAATTCTTCAAAGGTCATCTAAGGTACCTGAGGGGTGTCCCAGGACCATATGAGATGAACGCAAACCGCGTTCTCAGAAAGCCATTGGTTCCTGGCAGTAATCCAATGGCCGACGCCGAGAGGACTCAGTAGGCTATTATGGCATGTTTGGCGGGAAAGTCTAGGGCATTATGGGATTTTGTGCAATTATGGGCCAAAGATGCACTCTACGGCGTGTTTACTGTGGGAAAACACGTTCTTTTTCGCAGTTTGACCGGGAAAGATTGGAAGAGGAAATCCGAAAAACTCTTAGATAAAGGGTACAGTCCGTGAAAAGATCCTCGCCGCCAGGGGCACAGTTTCTGCGAAGCAGTGGCACACATACAATTCCGTTTGGCCGTCAATCAGGGGCGCCCGCGCGATTCCTTTTGGATATTAATCAGGGTCGGCAGCGCTATTTAATTGATTTTGCGGATAAGATATGATGATTTCGTTGGAATAATTAACCTGGAGCAAGTTATGAGACACTGCAAGTACCTATTGCCGCTGCTTTTTTGTGCAACCTTTATTCAGGCTGCCGAACCGGATGCGCCCAGCAGGGGCGGGGATGAAGTGCCCATGCCTTCATTCGA
>JBEKGL010000082.1:0-10192 GCA_050012815.1 Thermoguttaceae bacterium | reverse complement strand
GTTTCGGCCGGCCCCGGGCCCGAAGTCGAGCAGTTGATCGGCATTGGAAACCACTTCGCGGTCGTGCTCGACCACCAACAGCGTGTTGCCCAGGTCGCGGAGTTTTTTCAGCGCCCCGAGCAACCGCCGGTTATCGCGGGGATGCAGTCCGATGGTGGGTTCGTCGAGCACGTACAGCACGCCGCACAATCCGCTTCCGACTTGTGCCGCCAGGCGGATGCGTTGCATTTCGCCGCCGGACAGGCTGGGGGCGGGCCGGGCAAGCGTGAGATAGTCCAGGCCCACGTCGAGGAGGAATTGCAGGCGGTTGCCGATCTCGCGGACCAGCTCGCCGGCGACTTTTTGCTCGCTTTCGCTGGGCGTCCAGGATTTGAAATTTTCCAGGAGCCGGCCCAAGGGCATACGACAGAGTTCGTCGATGGTCCGGCCGCGCAAACGCACGGCCGCGGCGTCGTCGCGCAAGCGGCTGCCTCCGCACACGGTACATTCGACCTCATCGACCAGGTGTTCCAATTTCGTGCGAAACGATGGCGAGATGCGGCCGGCTTCTTCCAGAGCCGGATACAGGCCCTTGTATTGGAAGCGAAATATGGCATTGACTCCATCTCCGGGAGCAAGCTCCCGGGCTAAACGATTTATTTGTTCCTGCATCCTGAACCCTGAACCCTGAACCCTTTCGGCGCGACCACTGGTCGCGGCTTTACAATAAACGTCGAACCATTGTTCGCCCGCGCCTTGCATTATCAAGCGACGGTGTTTGCCGCCTAGTTGGTCGAAAGGCAAGTCGGCCGGAATACCGGTGGTCCGGCAAAAAGAATCCAACATCAGGCGGAACATGGGTCCTTTGACGTCGGGCCAGAGGGCAACCGCGCCTTGGGCAAGGGTCAACTTGGGATCGCTTAGCAGCATGGCCGGATTCGTTCCGGTCTGCACTCCGAGTCCTTCGCACCCCGGGCACCATCCCAGCGGACTGTTAAAGGAAAAGTTGTGCGGCGTAAGCGGATCGAAACTCCGCCCGCATCGCTCGCAGGCGAAATGCTGGCTGTGTACCGCCGCGGGCCAGGCGGTTTCGGGCTGATCGTCGCGGGGATAAGCGACGTGCATCACGCCTTTTCCAAGGGAAAGAGCGTTTTCCATGCTGCCCGCGATGCGCGAGCGGGCGTCGGGCCGGATGGTCAAACGGTCGATCACCACCTCGACGTTGTGTTTGCGCCGCCGGTCGATGGCCGGCGGATTATCCAACGGATAAGTCTGCCCGTCCACGCGAACGCGCACATAGCCCAGCGCTCGTATTTCCTCCCAAACGGTTTCGTAGCGCTCGCCGACGTGAACTTCCCAGGGGGCCATGACGTGGATTTTCGTGCCGGGCGGATGATCCATGATCTTGGCGATGATTTCGTCGGCCGACTGCGTTCCCACGGGCACGTCGCAGACCGGGCAATGCGGCACGCCCAGCCTGGACACGAGGATCCGCAGGTAATCGTAGATTTCGGTAACCGTGCCGACCGTGCTGCGGGGCGTGTGTCCGCCGTGCTTTTGCTCGATGGCGATGGCGGGCGACAGGCCTTCGATATGGTCGAGCCTGGGCTTTTGCATCTGATCGACGAACTGCCGGGCGTAGGCGCTGAGGCTTTCGACGTAGCGGCGTTGGCCTTCGGCGTAAATGGTGTCAAAGGCCAGGGAACTCTTGCCCGATCCGCTGGGCCCGCAAAAGACGGTAAGCTGATCGCGTGGGATATCGACGTCGATGTCTTTGAGGTTGTGTTGTTTTGCGCCGCGGATTTTGATGGCGGTGGCCATGTGCGGGTGGCTGTCGGCGGCGTCTTCACCGGGCACAAGTGCCCGGGCTAAACGTTTTGTTCGTTCCTCGTCTTTAGCTCCTTGCCCATGGCTGTTGAAAACATGTCGCAGGACCTGGCCGGTGTAGGAATTTTCATTTTTGGCGATTTGTTCGGGCGTTCCTTGAGCGACGAGCAGGCCGCCTTGTTTGCCTCCTTCCGGGCCGAGGTCGATGATCCAGTCGGCGGTTTTTATGACTTCGAGATTGTGTTCGACGACCAGCACGGTATTGCCCGCCCGGACAAAATCGTGCAGCACTTTCAAGAGCAGTTCGATGTCGGCGAAGTGCAGGCCGGTGGTGGGTTCGTCGAGTAGATACAGCGTGCGGCCGGTTGCGGTTTTGACCAGTTCGCGGGCGAGTTTGATGCGTTGGGCCTCGCCTCCGGATAGGGTGGGCGAGGGCTGGCCCAGTTTCATGTAATCCAGGCCCACGTCGTGCAGGGTTTGCAGCTTGTGGGCAATGGATGGAATGTTCTCGAAATGCGCGAGCGCTTCCTGGATGTCCATTTCCAAGACTTGGGCGATGGATTTTCCCTTGAAACGGATCTGCAAGGTTTCTCGGTTGAAGCGGTGGCCCGCGCAGACCGGGCAGGTGACCCAGATATCGGCGAGAAAATCCATTTCCAGGCGGTTGCTGCCGTTGCCCTCGCAGGCCTCGCATCGGCCGCCCTGGACGTTGAAGCTGAACCGGCCGGGTTTGTATCCCCGGGTTTTGGACTCGGGCAGTTGCGTGTAAAGCTTGCGGATTTCGTCAAAAACCTTGATATATGTGGCCGGATTGCTCCGCGGCGTGCGTCCGATGGGCGATTGATCGATGGAAATCATGCGGTCCAGGTGTTTTAGGCCCTCGATTCGCTCGTGCGAGCCCGGATTTCCTAGGCCGTTATTCAGATCGCGGCGCAGGGCCTCGACTAAAATATCGTTGACCAACGAACTCTTGCCCGAGCCCGAAACGCCGGTCACGCACACGAATACGCCCAGGGGGATTTCGATGTCGATCCCCTGGAGATTGTTGTGCGTGGCATTGCGGACAACGAGTTTTTTTTGGCTTGTGGGTCGGCGAGCGGCGGGGATTTCGATACGCCGCCGGCCGGAGAGATATTGCCCGGTGATGCTGTCCGGATGTTCGGCGATGTGGCGGAAAGGGCCGGCCGCGACGATCCGCCCGCCGCGAACGCCGGGGCCGGGTCCGAAATCGACGATGTGATCGGCCGCGCGCATGGTGTCTTCGTCGTGCTCGACCACCACGACCGTGTTGCCTTGATCGCGGAGGTTTCGCAGGGTGCCAAGCAGACGGTCGTTGTCGCGTGGATGCAGGCCGACGGAGGGTTCGTCGAGAATGTACAGAACGCCCACCAGACCACAGCCGATCTGGCCGGCCAGGCGGATACGCTGCATTTCGCCGCCGGAAAGCGTGGGAGCAGTGCGGTCGAGGCTGAGATATTCGAGCCCCACGTTTTTGAGGAATTGCAGGCGGCCGCGGATTTCCTTAAGGGCCTCGGCGGCGATCGTCTGGCCGACGTCGTCCAATTCCAATTCGCTGAAAAATTCCTCGGCCTCGGTCACGGGCAGTGCGCAAACCTCGGGCAGCGTTTTCCGGGGATTGGCGCGGAACATGGGCGAGCACGTGGCGAGCGACACGCAACGGGCCTGGGAATTGAGGCGTTGGCCGTTACATGTGCTGCAGCCGAGAATGCGCATGTACTTTTCCAACTGGCGGCGTTGCAGGCGGCTTTTTGTGGTGCGATATTGGTCCAGGAGTTTGGGAATGACGCCTTCGAATTTGCCGCCCCACTTGTAGCCCGAAGGGCCGCTCCGCCAGGTGAAAGTGACGTGCTCCTCTCCGGTGCCCCAGAGCAGGTCGTGTTTGACCCTGGGATCGAGTTCTTCCCAGGCGGTTTCCAAAACCGCGCCGTGCGACAGGCCGTATTTGCGCTCCAGCGTTTCGGCCACGCCGCGATAGATGTGCCTGCGCCAGCGTCCCATTTCGCGCCATTTGCCGGCCAATTCGATGCAGCCTTGCTGAAACGAGCGCGTGGGATCGGGTATGAGCTTTTCCGGATCAAGGGTGTAAATCTGTCCCAAACCGCCGCACTGCGGACACATTCCTTGGGGATTGTTGAAACTGAACATCTGCGGGCTGGGCGGCTCGAAACTAATACCGCAATGCGTGCAAGCATAGCGGGCGGAAAGATGAATGTCGGAAGAAACCGCTTGCGGTTTCGAGTTTTCCGCTTTCCGTTTTCCGCTGACACTTATTCCCTGACCCTCGACCTCTGAATCCCTTTCATCGCTCCCCTTCAGGTCGCGGCTAAAATTATTATTATCACCTAAATCCTGAACCCTGAACCCTGACCCCTGACCCCCGACCTCTGATTCCTGATCCCTGTCTTCCATGGCGACCACGATGTTGCCGTCGCCCAGGCGAAGGGCGAGTTCCACGGCTTCGGCCAGGCGGGGGCGGATTTTGGGGCCTAAAACGAGCCGATCCACGACCACCTCGATGTTGTGCCGCATCTGCCGGTCCAGACGTAAATCGTCGCTTAGGCGGACCACGAGCCCGTCGACCCGGGCGCGGATGAAACCTTGTTTTAGCAGATCCTCGAACAGGTCGCGGTATTCGCCTTTTTGTCCGCGAATCAGAGGCGCAAGCACGAGAAACTTTGTGCCGCCGGGCAGGGCGCAGATGCGATCGAGAATTTGTTCCCGGGTTTGGGCGGTGATCGGTTGCCGGCATTGAGGGCAATGCCCCCGGCCCACTCGGGCGTATAACACGCGCAGATAATCGTGGATTTCGGTAATCGTGCCAACGGTGGAGCGAGGGCTTTGTCCGGCTGTTTTTTGCGAAATGGAGATCGAGGGACTTAGCCCGGCAATGCGGTCCACGTCGGGTTTGGGCATCTGGCCTAAAAACTGCCGGGCGAAGCTGGAAAGACTTTCCACATAGCGGCGCTGGCCTTCGGCATATAGGGTATCGAAGGCCAAGGAACTCTTTCCCGACCCGCTTACTCCGGTAAAGCAAATCAGCCGGTTCCGAGGCAGGATCAAATTCACGTCCCGGAGATTATGTTCCCGGGCACCCTCGATGATGATATCGGAAGCCGCCATAATTACTAGGTCAGACAATGGTTCAAGGAAAACCCTGTATTGTATGGCTTCGTGTGAAGATAGATCAAGCAGTAAAAGATGAAGGATGAAAGATGAAGGATGAAGGAAACCGCTTGCGGTTTCGCGCCAACCAACGACCAATTTCCGCTCCCCGCCCGACATTAAGTCGGTGCCCACTCACGGCTAAACTAACTGTCCACTGCCCACTTTTTTTATTTCATTCCCTAGATTTCTCATTTATCCCATTACCACATTGGTTGCCTGCAAAAATCCTCTATATTACGTATTTTACCTCGTCGTTATTTTTAGAGTTTTATTCAAAGTTAATTCTATTGGCATAATCAGCCGATTCGGTAATTGAGGAGTATTCGTTGCTTTCCTCAAATCTGATACAACCATTAAGCTTTGTTATATCCACAGAGGGGGGATAGATTATGGTCGCCAGACGAGCTGAGAAGTTGGTTTTAGGGGTATTTTTTGTTTGGACCTTGATTCTAAGTGTTGCGTATTCAGCAGCCTATCAGGCGCCCAGCGAGGGAACAGAAGCGGTTCCAACACCGGGCACGGCTGAAAAGGCCGAGTCTGTTGTTCAAACCGCTGAAGGCGCCAATACTGTCACGGAACAATGCGTCGCGAATGGATGCACGTTTGAAGGTGTGCCCTTATGCAGTCCACCGGGCCGATACTGGGTGCGAGGCGACTGGATGATGTGGTGGACCAGCGGCGAGCATCTACCGCCGCTTACGACCACCAGTCCCCTGGGAACACCGCAAGATCAAGCAGGCGTATTAGGACAACCGGGCACCTCAGTCTTGTTTGGCGACTCGACCGTTAATACCGACGGACGTCCCGGGGTGCGCATCACCTTTGGCGCATGGTTGGACAGTTGTCACCGCTGGGGCTTGGAGGCCGATTGGTTGACCTTGGGCGGCGATTCGAACTATTTTTACCGAGTTTCGGACGGCAATCTGATCCTTGCTTTGCCGTATTTCGACCTCCAGCGCAATACCCAGTGGCACCAACTTCAAGCTTATCCGGATATAATTACCGGCTCGGTGGATGTTATCGGGAACGATTATTTTGAATCCGTGGGCATGACCTTGCGTTACAACTTGTGCTGTAGTTCCTGCGGATGCGGAGATGGTTGTGCCGAGCCTTGCGACGGCGGGTGCGGCGCGGAGTGTTGCGATCCGTGTTGCATATCTTATTGCCGCACCGATTTGTTGATGGGCTATCGCCATTATTTACTGGGCGACAACCTGGCCATGGGGCAAGACACTTACTACGTCCCAATAGATTCACGCTTTCAAAGCACCGACACTTTTAATACCCGCAATGAATTTAACGGCATGGAAATCGGGCTTAACACCGAACTCCGCCGCGGACGCTGGTCCCTGGGTCTGTTGGCCAAGATGGCGCTGGGCGAAAACCACCAAACCGCCACACTCCTTGGCTCGACTACCATCAACAATGGACAAGAAACGATCACCTACCCGGAGGGCATTTACGTCACGGGGTCGAACTCCGGCGTCCATGTAAACAACCAATTCACGGTAATCCCACAGTTCGGGGCGGAAATCGGTTACCAGATTACACCGCATGTGCGAACGTTTATGGGTTACAATCTAATCTATTGGGCCTGTGTGATGCGTGCGGGCGATCAGATCGACTTGAACATGGATACAAGCAACTGGGCGCCCGTCAAGGCGGACGGCCTGCCTTATCCGCAATACTTGGGTCGCCAGACTAATTTCTGGGCACAAGGGATTAACATCGGCACTGAAGTGCGATTCTAAGGGAAGAGGGATTGAAAATTAGTTTATAAAACTCTGAAAAATAATGTCACCAAGCCCACGGGTTGCAACCCGTGGGCTTATTTTGATTTGTAACTTAACACAGGACTTTGTTTTCCTGACTCTCGATAGCCGCGTGGAGGGCGTCGATTTGTTCGGTCGGTGATCGGGCATTCTACGCCGGGCAGTGGACGGTGGGCCGTGGATAGTGGATAATATGAAACCGCGACCGGTTTCATCCTTTATCCCTACAGCCTACAGCCTAAAGTCTACAGCCTACTTCCATGCCCGCCGACGAACTGGCCCAACTGGAACTGCTTTCCGAAATCGATGCCCTCATCGATCGCCTGAATCGTTGGGCCGAGGCCGCGCCCGATTGGCGGCCGGCCGAGACCTGCCGGGCGATGGTCCGCCGGCTCGAACAACGCCTTGCGGCCATGCGGGTCAGGTGGGAAGCGCCGCTGGTGGTGGCGTTGCTGGGCGGCACGGGAACGGGCAAAAGCGCGTTGATTAACGCGATTTTAGGCGCTGAAGCGGTGCAAACCGGACGCCGCCGCCCCACCACCACCCGCCCCACGCTCATCTCGCGCGGCGACATCACGCCGGAAATGCTGGGCATCGATCCCGACGGTGTGGAAATCATCACGCGCGATCTGCCCATACTCCGCGATTTGGTGCTGGTCGATTGCCCCGATCCCGACACTACCGAGGAAGCGCCGCCTGACAGTCCGGAAATAACTTGTGGCGCGGGCGTCCCGCCTGCTCAGGCGGCGGGGACGGCTAAACAGGCAGCCGGGACGGCTGCATCACAAGAGCCGGACAGCAATCTGGCCCGGTTGCGGAAGATATTGCCTCATTGCGACGTGCTGCTGGTCACAGCCACGCAGCAAAAATATCGCAGCGCCCGGGTGGCGGAGGAATTGGCGGCCGCGGCCGCCGGGGCAAGATTGGTATTCGTGCAAACCCATGCCGACGTCGAGGACGACATCCGCGACGATTGGCGTGCGGTGCTGGCCGATCAGTATGCCGCCGGACACATTTTCTTCATCGATTCCTTGTCGGCCTTGGCCGATGCCCGAGAGAATCGCCAGCCGCGGGGTGAATTTGCGCAATTGGTCGATATTTTATTGCACGAACTGGCCGGGGCGGCGGGCAACCGCATCCGCCGGGCGAATTTTTTAGACCTCTTGGCCGATACTCTTTCCGGGTGCCGCAAGCGGCTGGACGAAGCAACGCCCCCGGTCGAGGAAGTGATAAATGCAATACGCCGGCAGCGCGGAGTTCTGGCTTCGTTGTTGGCCAAACAAATGCGCGCCGAACTGCTCGCAAGCCGCCGATCCTGGGAGAACAGATTGCTGGCCGAAACCGCGTCGCGCTGGGGACTGAGCCCTTTTGCCCTGGCCTTGCGGATTTATCAAGGATTGGGCAATTGGGCCTTAGGCGCGCTTTTGCTGCGCGCCCGCACTCCGGCGCAGATTGCCCTGTGGGGAACGCTCGAAGGCGTGCACGCCTGGCGAAAACGGCGTCAAGACCGGCGGGCCGACCAAGGTCTTGATCGGGCGGTGGCGGACTGCTGGGATCAGGCCGAAATTCACAAGGCCGGACTTATTCTGGACGGATACGCCGCCGAGGCCGGAGTGAATCGCAGCGGCGCGTCGCGCCCGGCAGTGGCCGCCGAGTCCGAAGCGGCCGGGACGAATTTTATCGCCCGGGCCTCGGCCGATCTGCAATCGCTCGTATCCGACCTGGCGGCGCGTCATACCGGCTGGCTTACCCGAGGCTGTTATGAACTGCTGTTTTGCGCGATGATCGCGTGTTTGCTGTTTCGTCTGGCAAAAGATTTTTTTTACGATTCCTGGCTGAGGCCCGGCCCGTCGCCGGCCTTGGGATTGGATTTTTATCTGACCGCCGGTTTCTGGCTTTTACTGTGGTGCATTCTGCTTATATTCGCCTTGACCAGGCGCTTGCGCCGGGGACTGCGCCGCGAGATCGATCGGCTGACGGCGGATTGGCAATCGCCTTCATCGGCCTCGGGATTGTTCGCGCGCCTGGAAGACGAATGTCGCGGCGCGATCCGATTCCGCCGCGATTTGGATCCCCTCGACGAGCAGGTCAATCAGTTGCGCAGGCAGTTGGCCCTTCCTGGCGAAAAGATCGGGCATCATCTTTAAGGAACCCGCAGCGATGACGTTTGTCGATGAAGTGGAAATTCGGGTAGAGGCCGGCAAAGGGGGTGACGGGCGCGTCAGTTTCCGCCGGGAAAAATTCGTGCCTCGCGGCGGTCCGGACGGCGGCGACGGCGGCGACGGCGGCAGCGTGATCCTGCTGGCCCGCGAGGGTGTCGATAGCCTTACGCCCTTGGCACACGTAAAACTCTGGAAGGCCAAGGACGGCCAGCCGGGCAGTACCGCGAATTGCCACGGGTCTTCGGCCGAGGACCAGATTATCCTTGTTCCGCCGGGTACGATTGTGCGCGACGCCGTGCACGGACATGTGATCAAGGACCTGGCCGCGGACGGCGATCGGGTGACTGCGGCCCAAGGAGGCAAGGGCGGCAAGGGCAACGTCCGCTTCAAATCGTCCACCAACCGCGCGCCCAGGCAGCATACGCCCGGCGATCCGGGCGAGGCCCGCTCGCTACGGCTGGAGTTGAAAGTGATTGCCGACGTGGGCCTGATCGGCAAACCCAATGCCGGCAAGAGCACGCTTTTAAGCCGTCTTTCCCGGGCCAGGCCCGAGATTGCGGCGTATCCGTTTACGACCAAGCATCCGTATCTGGGGCGCGTGCAGATCGACTTCGACCGCTCGTTCATCATGGCCGACATCCCGGGTTTGATCGAAGGGGCTTCGGAAGGCGCGGGTTTGGGGCATGAGTTTCTCCGCCACGTCCAACGGGCCGGAATCCTCGTGCACCTGGTCGAGCCAATGCCCGACGATGGCGGCGATCCGTGGGCGAACTATCTGGCGATCCGCACAGAATTGGAAAAGTACGATTCCGATCTGGGCCGGCGGGCGGAAATCGCGGCCGTGACCAAGGCCGATCTGCCCGGGGCCGACGAGGTGCGGCAAAAACTGGCCGCCGAACTCGGTCGGGAAGTGTTGCTGATCTCGGCCGTCACCGGCCAAGGATTAAACGAACTGGTCGGCGCGATCGCCAAACAACTACAAGGCGAACCGCCGGCGTGGTAATATTTTAAAAACGAAGTGTAAGAAGGAAAAAATGTAAAGGGGAAAAAGGGGAATACCATAAATTTATCATAAAAGATGATAAATGAGATAAACTTCTAATGTAATAGAAGGATTAACTATCGATGAAAGTAATTATGAATTGGAAATAATCTGATTGATCTAGTTTCATTTTCCATTTTTCCCCTTTCCCTTTTTTCCTCCTTACACATTTTGGTGAATTGTTAGCCATGACCATTCCATTTCTCGCCGTCGATATTGGCAAC
>JBEKGL010000081.1:0-10239 GCA_050012815.1 Thermoguttaceae bacterium | reverse complement strand
TGATTTATCCTGAATTCCGTATATTATTTCAAAAGATTAAGGTCCTCTAACAAAATGGAACAAAATGGGGACAGACGCCCTTCCATAGTCTTTATATAAGCCCTTTTCGTATATGCCAGGAGCCAGGCCCCCTTTTGTTAGACGTTTTAATAAGGAGCGGATAATGAAAACTTTCAAAACCTTGTTGACCAGCCGCGCACCCGCGGCAACGATTCTTATTCGGCTGATCGTGGGCTCTGTGTTTCTATCCGAGGGCATCCAAAAATTTCTCTTTCCCGAAGCCCTTGGAGTAGGACGTTTCATTAAAATCGGGATCCCCTATCCCGAGGTCATGGCCCCGTTCGTCGGCGTGTTTGAGATTGGATGCGGGAGCCTGATCATTCTTGGGCTACTGACACGATTGGCGGCGATACCCATGATCATCAACATGACCGTCGCCATTCTATCCACCAAAATTCCTATGCTGTTGGGACATGGTTATTGGATGTTTAATCTTCCCAAACTCAACCAATACGGATTTTGGAGCATGGCCCATGAAGCCCGGGTCGATTTTGCAATGCTCCTAGGCGCGATCTTCCTTCTGATCGTCGGGGCTGGATCGATATCGCTGGACGCCCTGTTTTTCCACTTTCGCGACGATCCGCATGTATGAACAATTCCCACACTGGAGCGCATCCCACTTAAATGTAGCGGGTAAAATTGAGTGGCACGGGCATCTTGCCCGCGTTTTTCCAAACACTGGCGCTGACGCAAGTGCCACACAAACGTTACACTTATCTCGAAATCGTTTTAAAATTAATCCTTTCGCCTGCGATACTCTTCGAGTTCTCGGCGCATCTGCGCGGCCTGTCCGTAAACATCGTGAAAACGGGCGGGCCAACCGGTGGTTTCCAAACGGCGCAGCGTTTCCTCGGCCTCGTTCCATTGGCGGAGGTGGATTTGTGCGCCGGCCAGCTTTAACAAACCCGTCGGTTCCAGGGAGCGGATTTTCGCCACCTGTTGCCAGCTCTCGGCCGCTTCCGGCCAGCGGTTTTGCCCTTGGCGAATTTCCCCCAGCAGGGCGTGGCTTTCCGATTCATTGGGCAGGACTTCGACGATCGAAGTGTATGCCCGCTCGCCTTCCTTGCCCTTGCCCAGCGATTCGTATCGCTTGCCAAGATCCTGATAGAGCTTGATGTCGCGCCGCGAAAGTTGGACTGCGCGGAGCAATTGCCCGATCGCGCCCGCCTTGTCGCCCTGTTTATCGTAACAGTCGATGAGTTGTTGATAGGTTTCGGTATCGTTGGGCTGGAGTTCGCACGCCAGATTGAGTTGGGCGACGGCCTTGGCGTATTGTTGCTTTTCGGCGTATATCTGGCCGACGGCCTTGCGCACGATCGGATTTTGCAGACCGGTCTCCGCGCATTGTTTGTCCAATTCGGCGACGTAGGCGTCCAGGTCCGGCGATTGGCGAAGGACTTGCTTGAGCGATTCAAGGGCCCCTCTGCGCTGCTCGATGCGCGGTCCCCAACTGATGATTGCCCCGCAGGCGGCGTCTACCGCCCCGGCTGTTTTTTTCAAGCCCGCGTAGGCCTGGGCCATTTTTCCGTAATAGTCCGAAAGCGTGCCGTTGCCCATGCCGCGGCGCGGCTGGGTCCGCTGGTGCAATGGAATCAGCTCTTTATAGTACTCGACCGATTGCTCGAAAAGTTGGTTTTCCAGGCAGCTTGCCGCCAGCGCGGCCATGGCCCCTTCGTTCCAGCGGTTTGCCTCGTGGAAATAAGCGTCAGTTTGTTTGAGCAGTTCCGCCAGTTCGGCCGGGTGATTGGTGCGGAAGTAAGCGTGCATCAGCCACACGCGGTATTGCATGTTATCGCTCCGGCGCTCGACCAGCGGCAATAGTATGGGGATTGACTCGCCGTGCCGATTTTGTTCGTGCAGGAATTGCACCAATTGCGATTGGCCCGATTCGTCGAGAACGTTTTCATGATAAGCGTCGAGAAGAATTTCGACTGCCCGATCGAAGCGATGCAAGCCATGATAGAAATACTGGGCGATATATACGACCGCCGCCGATGATTTCTTCCGCTCGGCGAGCACTTCCTCGGCTGTTTTGGCGAATGTGTCGGCCTTTTCCGTCCAGAAGCGATCGGGGCCGTAATTCATGCGATAAATCGAGGCATTATGCGTTTGCCTGGATTCCAGATCGCGGCGCAATTCGGCCACGACGATCTTCAACAACCGCTCTTCCAGATCGCCTAGAGGCTTGACTTCCAGACGCCACTCGGCGATTTGCCAGCCGAACTGGTTCCAGGAATCCATGTTGTTAAGCCGGAACCAGGCCGGCTCGTGCTCGACCCGCTCGATCAAAAACGCCAGGGCGTCGCGCGGGCCGGCCACGTTGTGCAAGGCGCCGGCCACCTGGTTGACGGCCGATTGATAATTGTTGGTTTGCAATTTAAGGACTTCCGGCAGGCGTTTCATGGCGAAGGTTTTAATATCTTCGGACGCGGATGGCATCTTTTTATCGTGCGCGGCGTTGTATATGCCGCATAGGCGATTTATCAGGGCCGCGCGGTGATTTTCATTGCCCAAATCGAGTTCTTTCTGAATATTTTTCTCTACAGCTTGGTAGAGCGTTGCCGCGTTGCCCAGCGACACGTCGCCGTCGTTGCGGATGGCGTTTTCGTACAGTTCGTAAAGCCGCTCGATAAGCCAAAACGTTTGCTGCCGGTTGCAGGGATGCCGTAGTTGATCCTGCAAGACTTTTTCGCCGCGATCGTAGTGCCGCGTTTGTTCGAGGTAGGAAACCAGCGTTCCCAGGGCATCGTTGGCGGCCGAGGTGAGAACGCCGTTTAAGGCGTTTTGATATTCATCCAGCGCGGACTGCAACAGATCGACGGCCTGCTGGCGCCGGGAATAATTCCAATGGGTATTTGCCAGGCGGAGCGCGATGTGCAGCCGATCGAGCGAGCCGGGCGCCGACTCCTCGTGCAGAGTTTGCATCTGCCGGAGTTGTTCTTCGGCCAGTTTGGCGTCGGGGATCGCGCCTAAAGAGGCCAGAAAATCGGCCATGAGTTTCCGCTCGCCGGCCGACCACTGCCGCTTGAAGGTTCGTTGCATGGCCTTTAGCGCCTTTTCGGCGTGCGGGCCGGGCTGGTTTTTCAGTTCTACGGCCCGGCGTTCGACCAGAAGTTCCAGCATATCCAGGGCCCGTTGGTCGATTTCGGTCTTCGCCCGATCGCGCACTTTAGCCAGACGCTCGACAAGCGAATCGGCCGTGGCCTCATCGCGGATTTCGCCCAAGACCGAGCCCAAGTTTTGCAGGAACGGATAGACTTGTGCGGCGGTATGGCCCACCACTGCGTCGGCCATGCAGGCGAGCAATCGGAAATCGCGCGTGGCTACGTAGAACTCGCGGAGTTGCCACAAGTAGTTTTGCGGATTGCTCGATTTCTCCAGCAGAGCCGCGAAGACCGTTATTACTTCTTTATCCAATTCGGCCGGCAGTTTGTCGTTATAGATTTGCCAAGGCCGGAGTTTTTGCGACAGCCAGTTGCTCAGCCGCCATTCTTCGTTGGATTTATACGAGGCCACAAGCGAGCGTTCGTAAAGCTCGCGGCGATTTATGACCATGTACCAATCGGCCAGGGTGCGATATTCCCGCGGTCCCAGTTCGTCGGCGGCCTCGATGGTTTCAAATAGTTTAACGGCTTCGGCGATTTTTCCCTGCTCGGCCAGCAGATAGGCCAACGTCAAGCGCCACTGGTTGTCCGCCTCGCCGGGCTTGATCCACGATTGCAGGGCCTGCTCCAATTCCTTGGGCCGATCGAGGGCGACCAGAAGTTGATATTTGAGCATTTTCCATTGCGAATCTTCCGCGTCGGCCGTCAGGGCTTCGTCCACATATTTCAGCAGCCGGTCGATCAATTCGGGCTTGGCACTTTTACGAGCCGCCAGATTCATAAGGGTGATCAGGTAGCGGTGTTGCAGAGATGCCTCCAACACGGCTCCCGGATCGTCTTCGGCGGCAACGGCGGAGGGCTTTGGTTTCGCCCCGACATATTCCCAACATTCCTCCGCGGCGCGGTCCAGATTCCGGCCCAAAATCATGTCGAGATAGAGCCGTTCGATATTCAGCCAGGGCAGGATTATTTCGGATTGTCTTTGCATCTCTTGCTTTATCCGGTCGGCGAACCCTTCCCGGGCAAGCCGGACGTTATCCGCCCGCTTGGCCGCCAGTTCAGTGCGGGTGAGCTTTTCCTGGTGTTCAATCTTGGCCATGCCCGCTTCAAAACGCGATTGCACCATGCGATCGGTCAGGCGATGCAAGGCGACGACTTCGGCGGCCAGGCGTTGCGCCGGTTCCTCGTTGTTGAAAAGCTTATCCAATAGCGCGAAGGCCTCGTTTTCGTGCTCCGCCGACCACGGTTGGGCCAACAGGGCGTCGAAAAGCGCGGCTGCGCATGATGTGCGATTTTCTTCCGTCGCCTTGTCAAATTGTTCGCGCAAAAAGGCCAGATACTCTTCGGCCCCGACCCGGGAGGAAAGGACCTGCACGAGCGTCCCGGCAAATCGCCCCTTGACGGCCGGATCGGTCTCGGCCGCCCAGCGCTTGTGCAATTCCACGGCAAAGCGTTTCCAGGTCTCAGGCTCGACGGCCGGATCGTTGGGCATGATCCAGGAAACGTACCGCTGGACCTGATCGGCTGGGAGTTTTTCCAGATCGGCCATCAATAGTTCGGCTAAAGCCTTGCGCACGAGCCGGCACTGGTCGGTTTGCTGGAACCGCCAATGTCCCATGATCGTATCGGCGATTTGCTGCTGCGAATCACTCTTTGCGAAAAATATCGCAGCGTCGGCCAGCGGCGACAACCAACGCTCGTCGATCCGGTCGGTGTAGAGATTGTAACCTTGCCCCAGGGCTTGTTGCACGGCCGCCTGAAGTTTAGCGGAAGTTTCGGGCGGCAGCCGGCCCGCGATTTGGCCGTCCTTGAACCATTTTTCGATTGTTGCGTTTGCATCATCCGTCCGGCCGCTCTTGACCAGCGCGCTTAGATATCGCTGATAAGGCGATATGCCCGGCGGATTTCGTTTCATCCACTCGGCCAAATAATCGACCAACTCCGGATATCGGCCTTCCTGTTCCAACAATTGGCAGTAACAATTTCGCAGCATTTCATCTTCGTAGGGCAACCAGCGGGATCTGTCCACGAGCGATTTGGCGATCCAGGCATAAGCCGCTTCTAAGTCGCCCGAATTGGCGAGGTCTTGGGCGTATTGCTGCTGCAAATTGGCGTCGTGCGGATATTCCTTGGCCAATTGTCCTTGCAGGGCGAGCCACTCATCCGATCGGCCGGTCTGCCGCAGATAATTCACTCGCTGTTGGTTCCATTGCTTAAGTCCGAGCAGGTATTGTGGCTGACGTTCGAATACCGGCTTTATCGCATCTAACAGGGACAGCATCTCGTTGGCCTCCAAAATGCCCGAGGATTGGCCGATGAGGTGGTTTGCCAGGAACATTGCATCGGAAGCGGAAATAATTGAAATATCGTCCGACGCTTGCGTGACGAGTTTTTTGGCCCTGGCCATTATGTTTTGTTTCAGTTCCTCGCGTCGTCGGCTGACGTTAAGGAAGGCGCAACGCATCCAGCGAGCGCCGGACTTGCCATCAGCCAGTTTTTCGGCCTTTTCCAGGTATTCCTGTGCGCGGCTCCACTGTTGGCTTCTGGCAAAATGGAGCAGTAGGACGATCTGATCCTCGAACGCCGCCTTGCCGGAGGATATCGCCTGCTTGGCGGCGGACAGTTTTGGCAAGGGTTCATGCAGGAATTGGATTTGATCGCACCCGTTGAGTTCCTGGGCTACTTGCCGGTCCATCGCTTCAAGGGCAACGGGTTTGAATTGTTGCACGGTCCGCGAGGTTCGCCGTCCTTCGGCGTCGAATGTTTCGATTCGGCCAGCCCACCATGCGCCGGCCGCCTCGACGAAATCGTCGCACTTTGTCGAACCGGTGATTTTTCTGTCCTGCCGGTCCTCGATCCAAAGAACTAAGTGCCGCCGGGCGTCGATCATCACATCGGTTTCTCCAAGCGGGCTGGACGGATGTTTCAGGACCAGCAGCGTGCGGTCATCGCCTTGTGGTTTTAGTTCGACTTGAAATTGCGGGAAGGCTTTTTCCAGCGAATCGAGCGTATATGGCCCCAGGTCCAAGGGCGGCTTGGCAACGTCCGCGGGTATGGACGCCCGGATGCGGCCGAGTTGGAGAGCCTTGGAAAAAACGCCTCGTTCTTTATCGTCGCACCACTGGACCGTGGTTTGCTGTCCGCCGCCTTGGGAGCAGATGAGCCACGTCCGTGGCGAAACCAGCGACAGCGTTTCGGATCTGGCCGTAACGTCGCCCCAGCGCGCGTCGAACGATTCGTTGGTGCGATTGATTTCCAGGCCGCCTGTTAATCGGGCAAGTTGATCGCCTCGCAACAGGCTTTGGGCCAACGCCCGGGCCTCGGCCGACCATTTCGTTTTAGGCTCCTTGACCGCGGTTTTGCGCTCAACTGGCGGCAGGCTGGGGAATAGACCGGTAAACCATTGGTCGCCTTGCGGCGGTTCAGCGGCCCAGGGGCCGTAACGATATCCCCATCGGCTTCCATTACTCCTATATGAATATGGCTTAGATGAAATATCTTTGTCACGGAGGTTATACGCTAAATAATAATCCGAAGCGGGGCCATCAAATCCAAATTCCGCTTTGAGTTCGCTCATGCCGCCGAGCATTCCCGATTCAGGCATATTAGCGGGTTCAAAATCTACGGCCAATCTGTTTTTTACAACTCCTAAATCGCCAGCCGAAATAGCGCCTGAAATTGACTCGTAATCGCCGTTAATAGGCATTTCTTCGGCAGTGAACTTCTCGCCGCCTCTACGGCCGGAGATGTCATCCATTGATAAATCCCCGCTGAAAGAAAGCGATTTTAATTTACCGCTCCGCCGATCTAGATACTCCGAATCATCATAGGGCAACTCTTTCTTATCCATTTCAAACGGTTGGTTGAGTTCGGAACCATAGCTAAACGGCATGTCTTCACTTAAATCACGAAACACGGGGCTTGCGGTGGATACGGGTCCATTGGCAATTCCGCCAAAGTCCCCAAATCCTCCGCCTCCAACTCCGGCCATCCGCGAATATCTCACATTTCTGGCCGCTTGCCATTGCCGTTGATCGCGCCCCAAGGCGGCCAATTGGACCAGCACCGCGCCGCGCAAGCCGGTCCGCCAGTTGCCGGCGAGTTTCATCTGCTGCTGGACGAGTTCGTAATCGGCGTTGTCGCGTCCTTCGGCGAAGAATTTTTCCCCGTCGCGCATTTGGAACCCGCGTTTTACCTTGAACCGCTCGCGGTCGGCGTCGCTTTCCAGCACCAATAGCGAAGTATAAGGCGTGATGATGTGATATTCTTCGGACAGGGCGATGATCTCGTCGCGGATTGCCTGCGACGCGCCTTGTTCGAGCAAAACATCGAGGTGCATTCGCGCCCAGAGCCGGGGAATGAACGAATTGCCCTGCTCGGCGTCCTTGAGCGAAACTTTGCTGCTATAGCGCACCGCTTTGCCGGCCAATGTGCCGGTGACGATCACTTCGCCCTCTTGATCGCGGCCCTCGGGCAGATAGCGGCCCAAGACGATCTGCTGCGAACCGGCGGAGATATTGGGCAGTTCGCTGGGATAAACCCGGGCCGTGCGAATGCCTTTGAACTGAAGTTTGAGATTTTTTAGCGCCGGCCGGGCAAGTTCTCCAAGAAGTTCCGCGGCCGTTGCTTGCGGCGAACGTTCGCCGCTGATTTGTCTGAGCGACCCGCCGCCCAAAGAGGCGATGGTCTTGACGACCACGGGCTCGAAACTACTGCCGAGTGTTATCGCGTGGAACGTCGCCTTTTTCCCGTCGTATAAGCGTCGCAGTCGTTTGCCGAATTCGACCGGATCGGAGTCGCGGGCGGTGGGAATCCCGTCGCCGATGTAGATCACCTGCGTTTTCGGCCCGGCCTGCTCCAAGGCCGATGCAAACGCCTTGTCCAAGTCGGTCCAGCCCAACGAAGTGCGATTGGCCAGATAATCGCGGGCAGCGGCGACGTTCTTTTCGTCGGCGGGCATGGGCTTTTCAAAGACCCAATCGCAATCCACGTCGCAACCGGCCAGATTGAATGTATCCTTGGGTGTCAATGCGCTTAAAAGCGCGGCCAAAAACTCGGCCTGGGCCGCGCGCCCGGCCGCGTCGATCGAGGCCGACGTATCGGCCAAGATCAGCAGGCTCATGGGCTCGCCGTCGGGCAGGGTTTCGCGCTGCCATTGGCCGTCGTCGGCCGGCGGAGTCAATTGGAGCATGAAATACCCGTCATCGCCGCGGCGATGGGGTATCATCACCACGTCCGACTGCCGGCCGGCGGTTTCAACCACGATCTCGAAATCGCGGGTAGGCGTATATTCCCGGGCGGAGAATTCCACGCGGGCCGAGTGCTCGGTTTTCTCAGACCGCACCATAAACGTGGGCGAAGTCACATTTTTTATCGGCACGGAGGAGTTGAGCGTCAAGTCCATGGCCAACTCGCGCAAAGGATGCTGCTTGAGCATCTCGCTTTGCAATGGATAACTGTAACGATACCGGTTTCCCTTAAGCGGCAAGACCTGGGTATAAGTGATTTTGATGCGTTTTTCGCTGTTGGGCTCGATGGGGAACACGCGGGCCTTGAAGATGTTTCCGCCCGACCATTCCAAAAGCCCGGGATCGCGACGTTCGCGCAGGATGGTTTCATAAATTTCCCTTGCCCGCTGCTTTTCGACCACGTCGGCCTCGACCAACTCGCTGCCGATCCACATGCCAAACCCGGATATGGAAGCGTCGCTCGGCAAGGGGAATTGGAACACGCCCTCCAGCCGCGTAGGCGTGCGGTTGACAAACGACTCCTCGATCACGGTTCGGGCGATCTGGTCGCGGATATCGACCGAGACCTTGTGATAACCGACCGTAAGCGGCACGTCGCGCCCGTCCACCTTGGCGATCAGCGAGCCGATCGACTCCACGGCCGCCGTGCCTTCAAAACCCTTCAGCCAAAGCGGATCCTTGTCGAGTTTGACGAGTTTTTCCTTATCGAGCCGGAATACCTGCCGGCCTTGGACCGTGATTTTCTGCTCGCCGGGAGCGAGAATTTCCACAGGTGCGTTTTCCTCGGCCGCGATTTTTATCTCGCCCTCGAATATGCGAATCCGATTGGACTGGACCAGTTCGGCCAGCGAGCCCGGACCGAGCGTCACGTCGGTCTGCTTGACCAGGCGCAAGGCCACGGCATTGGCCCCGCGCGGATCGGTGCGGATCCAATCGCCCGGCTTGAGCAACAGACGGGCGGTGACCGGAGTCCAGCGCTTGCCCATCACCGGCTTAAGGCCCACGATGCCTTGCACGTCGCTTATTTTCCCGATGCGTCCGTCTTCGGTCAGAACGTCGCCGACCACGAAAATGTCTTCCGCAACGGGCTGGTCGGTCGCCAGGACGGTCAGTTTGGCGACCGGCACAAGGCGGCCGTCCAGTTCGGTTGTTGCTTCCAGGGTGCAAAGGCATTGCGTGCCGGCATCGACCAGGGCACGGATGTGGATCTTCCCTTGTTCGGCCGGTAAATCGAGTTGATAGTCCTCAAAATCCTTGCCGTCGAACCGGACCGTCCGGGCGGCATGTTCGAATTGCAGACTTTCCGGCCGTTGCGGGTGCGGCAATTCCAAAAGCGAGAGAACATCCAAGGCGCCGGACGCCCCTTGTCCGCCTGAAAAATACGGACACACCGCCGAACTGGCTCGATTGGCTTTTTCATCCACCAGCCAAAGCTGCTTTCCATCGGCGATTTTGTATGTGCCGTCCGGATTGTTCCATCGCAATTTATCGGGTTTTCGGGTCCAGATTTCACTGGTTTTGCCGTCGCGGGTGATGCTCAGGTGCAGGCTATCGGCCTTGTTCACGCTCGATAGCACCTTATCGGCCGGAACGGCTGTAGCGCTGGGCGAAAGCACGGTGAAGAATATGATTGCCGCGGCAATCGCGGTTGCGACCGAGACCGCCAAACCGCGCGGAGTAAAGATGAACATTCGATGTCTCCTTCCGGAAGGTAAACTATTTTGCAGATTATGGGCCGAAAATTCCCGGACCGAAAGTTCACGCAAACGTTTTAGAAATTCCTCGTCCGGCGCCGCTGCGTTATTGTCGGCCGCGGCGAACAGGGC
>JBEKGL010000080.1:0-10272 GCA_050012815.1 Thermoguttaceae bacterium | reverse complement strand
AACGAAGATCTGGTAAACACCTGGCTGAAATCGAAGCGGGCCGAGGAAATCGGCATGGTCATCAGCAATAAAATCATTAATGACTTTATACAGGGTATTACCAGAGGCATGATTCCGGAGAGCGATATTTCTGCGATCATCAAGCAACAGGGGCTCAGCGATCATCAGTTTTTTAATATCATGCGCGAGGAATTGCGGGCCTTGAAGCTTACTCAGTTATTCGCGTTGAGTTTACAGGGAATCACCCCGGCCGAGCGCTGGGAATACTTCTGCCGGCTCCGCAAGCAGGCCACTGTGGAATTGATTCCCGTGGGCGTGGAGCAATTTATCGACCAGGTCAACAAAAACCCCAGCGAGGAGGAATTGAAGGACTTGTTCGAGAAGTACAAGGACAAACTGCCGAATCCCGTTTCGGCGGAGCCCGGTTTCCGCATTCCTCACAAGATCGAAGTGCAGTATTTCATGGCCGATATCGCCAAATTTTCCGATCCAGCCGCGATCACGGACGAAGAAATCCAAAGCGCCTACGAAAAAAATCGCGACTACTTCGACAAGTTAGAAAAGGAATCGACCAGATCAACGACGCCCGAGAAAAAAGGCGATCAGGAAAAAGAAAAAACATCGGTTGAAGAAAAGAAAGAAACACCCGCCGGCGGTGAAAAGCCTTTAGAACAGGCCAAAGAACAAGCCAAACAACAGCCGGCCGACGCGCAAAAGCCGGCCGATCAGCCCGCCGCGGAAAAGGAAAAATCGCCGAAGGAAGATATCAAAAAGGAAGGCGCCAAAAAATCCTCGGCCGTGGAACGCTCGCCATTCAGTTTGACCGCCTTGGCCGAGCAAGCCGAAAAGCCCGCCGCCGAGCAGCCCAAGGCCGAAAAGCCTCCTCTCAAGCAGCCCAAGGCCGATAAGACGGCCGCTGAAGGGCCCAAAACTGAAAAACCGGTCTCTGAAGGAACTACTGCCGAAAAGCCGGCGGCAAATCAGCCGGCCCAGCCGGAAAAAGCCGATCAAGCCAAACCGGCCTTGTCCGAAAAGATGAAAGAAAAGGTCCGCGCCCAAGTAGCCGGGAATAAAATCCAAACGGTCTTTTTGCAACTTCAGAAGAAGATGGAAGAAAACGGCAAAAAGTGGCGCAAATATCAGGCCGAAAAAATCCACCAAAAAGCCGCCGTTCCTCCGCCAGCATTGGACTTTGAAGGCTTGGCCAAAAGCAACGGCCTAAGCGCCGGTCAAACCGGTTTGGTATCGAATTGGGAGGTGCGAAAACTCGACATCGGTTCTTCATTTGTAGGAGAAGGATACACTCCCCTTGCAATCGCGGCCTTCAAATCGCTGAACACCTACAAGCCCGAAAGCGCAGTGGACAACAAAGGCAACTTCTATCTATTCTGGAAAACTAACGATGCTCCGGAATCGGCGCCTTCCTTGGACGACAAAAACGTGCGTCAAGAAGTAATTCACGCCTGGAAGTTGATCAAGGCCAGGCAGTTGGCCCGCAAACACGCCGAATCTCTGGCCGAAGCCGCGGCCAAAACGGGCGCTACGCTCAAGGGCGCATTGCCCGACATTCCTCAGGATCAGATCCTCTCTCCTCCTCCCTTTAGCATGTTCACCGAAGGCAGCCTGCCCAGGGGTTCGTCGTCCGCGCAGCCCCGGCTCAGCCAAGTGGAAGGCGCGCCCATGGTCGACCTGGATTTCATGCGCGTCGTTTTCAATTTGGATGTAAACCAAATCGGCATAGCCATGAATGCGCCCCAGACCGTGGTCTACGTCGTTCAACTCATAAACTACAGTCCGCCCCAAGACGTTCTATGGCAAATCTTCCTGGCCGAGGATTTTAGCAAGTACTCGAGCATAGCCGTCGGCGATTGGCAGACGGACCATAAAGCATGGTTGGAATCGCTGAAAACCTACGCCGGATTGAAATGGGAAATAAAACCCGAGCAACCGCGCGGAGAATCTGCCCCCGATTCGTTCCCCGAGGAGGAATAATCCAAGACTTTCGCTTCCGCGGCGAATATGATATTGTAACCATTTGCGGTTAGGCTTAATCCTCCACCAACGGGCACTGCGATTGCGATGCTGTTTGCGCTGCAAGACATCACCAAGACTTACGGCAAGATCACGGCCCTGCGCGGGCTGTCGGCGGCCGTGCCGCCCGGCGCGGTCGGCCTTCTGGGTCCGAACGGGGCCGGCAAAACGACCATGATCCGTGCGCTTTTGGGCCTGATTACGATAGATTCCGGCTCGGGCGAGGTGCTGGGCATGGATCTGCACGACCGACGGCTTGACATTCGCCAGGCAGCCGGCTTTGTGCCCGAGGACGAATGCCTCTTTCCCGGCGTTGTTGGGGTGGAGTTCGTCTCTTATGCCGGTGAGTTGTGCGGAATGTCCCGCAACTGCGCAATGCAGCGGGCACACGAGGTGCTCAACCACGTCGGTTTGGACGAGGCCCGATACCGGCCCGTGGAGTCATACTCGGCGGGCATGAAGCAGCGTCTGAAGTTGGCCGCGTCTCTGGTCCACGATCCGCGCTTGCTGATTCTCGATGAGCCCACCAACGGCATGGACCCGGCCGGGCGCCAGGAAATGCTCGAACTGGCCCGCGATTTGGCCCACGGCAAGGATATGAGCCTGCTCTTTTCCAGCCACCTGCTGCCCGACGTCGAATTCGTCTGCGATTACGTACTCGTTTTATCCCAGGGCCGGCTGGTGGCGCAGGGGCGGATTCAGGAGTTGAAGGACCTGCACGCTCAGTGCTACGAAATTCGGGTAAAAACCGACGCCGGATCTTTTGCCCGTCGCCTTGGCCAGTCCGGTTGCGAGGTCAAGGCCCAGGACCACGGCCTTCTGGTGCGCCTGCCACCGGGACAGTCGGAAAAAATGCTCTGGGAGCTTGCCGCGGCCTCGGGCGAACAGATCCGCCACCTCCGCCCGCAGAGAAGCACGCTTGAGGAAGTGTTTTTAAAAGCTTTGGAACACGACAATAATTGAACAGAGAATATCATGCCCATCTTCGACCAGGGGTATCAGCACTGGAAGGGCGCGCTGTCGGGTCACGCCTGGCGCTGGCTGGCCATCACCAGGCAGGGACTGCGCGGACAGTTGAAGGGCTCGATATCGCTTATCCGCATTTTACTCGTGACGGCGTTGATACCGGCCCTGGTGCTGGTCGTCGTGATCGCTCTATGGGGATTGTTCGAGCAGGGAAGTCAGACGATAATTAATCTACTAAAGCCGATCCTCCCGCCGGGCGTCGCCGCCGACCCGCACGCCTACCGTCATGCGGTGTGGACGATCTCGTATTCGTTTTTTTTCAAGTTCGAGATATTTTTCATCATGCTGATAGTGGTGATCGCTGGGCCGAACCTGATCAGCCGCGACATTCGCTTTAACGCCCTGCCCTTATATTTTTCCCGCCCGCTGACGCGACTGGATTACTTCCTCGGCAAGCTCGGCATAATTGCCGCCCTGGTGGCCGCGGTGGCGGTCCTGCCGGCGGTTGCCGCCTACGTGCTGGGCGTATGTTTCAGCCTCGACCTGAGCGTGATCCGCGACACCTGGCGTTTGCTGCCGGCCAGTATTTTGTACGGACTGGTGATCGTCGTTTCGGCCGGGACCCTTATGTTGGCCCTATCGTCGCTGTCGCGGCGGTCGCTGTACGTGGGCATCGCCTGGGTAGGCTTGTGGGTAATCAGTACGGCGGTAGCGGGCGTGCTCTATGGCATCCATCAACAAACCCTGTACCGCACCGTCTGGCAGGAAGAGATGGCCCGGGGTAAATATGTCCCGCCCGACAGCCAGCCGCCCGATCCTGACGAGGCCCAGTCTAAACAGAATCGGCAGAACCGCACTTCTGGCGAAGTGTGGCAGCGCGTGCGAGTGCGCGTGGAACAAGCCGAGGCCGAGGCCGCGAAGACCAACTGGCGCCCGTTGTGCTCCTATACCTCGAACCTGGAACGATTGGGCGAGGCCCTGTTGAATACCGATGCCGCCTGGGTGGAAATCGGCCGCGCCGTCGAGGCGCCCCGGGCAGCACTTCAGCCGCTTTTGGGCGGCGGCCGGTCGGGCGCGGGTTCGGCCCAAAGCAACAATCGCCTACTGGCAGACCGGATTGTGCCGCAGTATCCTTGGATTTGGTCGGCCGGCGTGCTGGCCGGACTATTGGGACTTTCAATATGGATTTTGACGAGACGCGTGAAAACGCTGGACCGCCTGCAGTGACGCCCGTCGTCGAGTTCGACGGAGTCTCCAAATGGTACGGCAACGTTATCGGCCTGAATAAGCTTTCGGTGCGGATTCCTCCAGGCGTCACCGGGCTTCTCGGTCCCAACGGGGCGGGCAAGTCCACGCTGCTGCAACTGGCCACCGGGCAACTTAGGCCAAGCCAGGGCAGCGTGCGGGTCCTTGGACATCGGCCCTGGAACAACCCGGCACTGATGCGATACCTCGGACTCTGTCCGGAGCAAAACGCCTTTTACGAGTGGATGACCGGGTACGATTTTGTCCGCACCTGCGCCAGGCTCACGGGAATGGGCCGGAAAAAGGCCGCGGCGGCAGCCGATAAAGCCATCGAGACGGTGGGCATGACCGAACACATGAGCAGGCCCATCCGCGGATACTCCAAGGGAATGCGCCAGCGGACCAAGCTGGCCCAGGCACTGGTCCACGAGCCGCAAGTGCTGTTTCTGGACGAGCCTTTTACAGGCACCGACCCGGTGGCCCGGCGGGACCTACAGGAGGTGATCCGCGGCCTGGGACATGCCGGACGCAGCGTGGTGGTCTCCAGCCACGTCCTGCACGAGGTCGAGGCCCTCACGCCGAACGTCATCCTCTTGCACCTCGGCCGGCTGGTGGCCGAGGGTCAGGTGCTGGAGATCCGAGACCTGATCGACCGGCACCCGCATCGGATCGTCCTGGTCTGCGACGATTACCGCTCTCTGGCGGCCAAGGTGGTCCGCTGGGAGGACGTCGAGGGCGTGACGGTGCTCGAGCGCGACAAGGCCGTGCTGGTCCAGACCCGCCGCCCAGACGCCTTTTACGCACGATTGCCGGCGGTGTCGTTGGAGAACGGAACGGCCCTCCGCGAAGTCTACTCGGATGACGACAACCTGGAAGCCGTATTCAAATACCTGGTAAGTAAATGAAAGCTCCAGCCATATTAAAATACCTGGTAACTCAAACTGTAAACGCAAAATACCAAATGAAACTTAGAATGCCATTTTTTACCTAGCTTTGAATGCCAATTTTTTACCTAGCTTTGAATGCCAATTTTTTTACCTAGCCCAGGCGTTTACGCCTGGGGCTGGAAACCGTTACCATGAATTGGAATGTCACCCCCGTTTACGGGGTTCATTCAACCCAGGATTCAGCCGCCCCTAAAGGGGCTAAAGAAAAGATGTTGTGAAATTTTCCTAATCCCAGGCGTAAACGCCTGGGCTAGAGAAAAATTCATCCGCAGTTACTATTTGAACTCGTAAGTAAATGAAACCTCCAGCCGAATTAAAATATCCGGTGAGCAAATGAAGTCCGCGACAAATGTTGTTACTCCTGCCGTAGTCCTGCCGCGGCTTCCGGACCTGCGCGCTCTGGCCGCGCTGTTCGTATTGACGCTGCGCCAGCATATCCGCGGCCGGCGGCTGCTGGTGCTGTCGCTTTTGTTCCTCCTGCCGAGCGTGCTGGCCGCGGTTGTCAACTTGACTGCGTTCCACGCGCCCCCGACCGGAGAGATCCAGTTTGCATTCATCTTCAACCTGATTCCTCACGCCCTGGTCCCGCTGGCCGCGCTGCTGTACGCCGGGGGCATAGTCCAGGACGAAGTCGAGGAGCAGACGCTGACCTATCTGCTGATTCGGCCGCTGCCGCGCTGGGCGCTGTATCTCACCAAACTGCTGGCCACTGTGTTGATAACCTCGATGCTGACGGCTGTGTTCACCGCTATCACCTATGCGGTCATCGCCTTGACGGCCGGCGGTCCGGCAACATCGGGATGGACCGAACCGGCCCTGAAAACGGCCGTATTGCTGACCCAGGATCAGGTCGGCTACTGCGGACTATTCGGACTGCTGGGAGTGCTCATGCGGCGTTCGCTTTTGGTGGGCGTGGCTTACATCGTCTTTTTTGAAGGGATATTGGCCAGCCTCGATACCGTGGTCAGGCGCCTTACGGTGATGTATTACTTCCGCGTGCTGGTGCTGCGCTGGATGTCGCCGGCAAGCGGGAAGGAGTGGGCCATCAACCTGGCCACTGCGCCGCAGGCGCGGACCTGCGTGCTCACGCTGCTGGGCGCGGGCCTGATAATGGCCTTGGCGACCGCGCTCTTGTTCGCCGCAAGGGAGTTCCGCATGAAAACGCCCGAGGGAAACTGAAAACGATTATTGGAGTTCTGCAAATTGGTCCCCTCTCCCTTTTGGGAGAGGGTTAGGGTGAGGGCTGATTGTGGAAAAAAGTCTTGGCCCTCACCCCCTGCCCCTCTCCCAAAGAGAGAGGGGAGAAAAATATAAACCTTCATTGATAACTGAAAACTGATTACTGAAAACTGGAGCCTTCATGGTCGATCTGGCGGTTGATCTGCGGGACGTCGCCAAGACGTTTCAGCGCCGAGTGCAGGCCCTGCGCGGGATTCAAATGCAGGTGCGGCCCGGGGAAATCTTCGGGCTTTTGGGTCCCAACGGGGCGGGCAAGAGCACGCTGGTCAAAATCATGATGACCGTCGTGCGCCCGACAAGGGCCGAAGGTACGATTTTGGGCCGCCCGATCGGGCACAAGCCGACGCTGGCGCGGGTGGGATACCTGCCCGAGCACCATCGCTTTCCGCCCTATCTCACCGGGCGGCAGGCATTGGAGTTCTTTGCCGCCCTGGCAAAAGTGGACCGGCGTGCCCGCAAGCGACGCGCCGGCGAGTTGCTGGAAATGGTCGGTCTGGAAAAATGGGCCAACATGAAAGTAGGAGTGTACTCCAAGGGCATGCAGCAGCGAATCGGCCTGGCCCAGGCCCTGGTCAACGACCCGGACCTGATCGTGCTCGACGAGCCCACCGACGGCCTGGATCCGGTCGGCAGGCGCGATGTCCGCGAGTCGCTTGTCCGGCTGCGCGCGGCGGGCAAGACGATCTTCTTGAATAGCCACCTCCTAAGCGAGGTCGAGTGCGTGTGCGACCGCGTGGCCATTCTGTCGGCGGGCAAGGTGGTCCGCCAGGGCACGCTCGACGAACTGACCGCCGGCAGCAAGCATTTCGAGATCCAACTTCACGGCGAACCCAACTCCGCCATGCGCGAGGCGATGCGTGCATCGCTGCCGTGCAATTTGGCCGTTTGCGCGCAGCTCGGTTCCGCGGCTCCGGCCGGCCCGAGCGCAGGCCTGCCCAAGGAAATTGGAACGCTGCCCATGGGCGAGTCGATCGAGCTTGACGGCGGCACGCTGCGGATCGGCACCGACGACCCGCTCAGGATTCAGCCCATAATCGACGCCTTGCGGAGCCGCGGATTGGTAATTCGCGCCGTTCGGGAGTTGCGCCAGTCGCTGGAGGACTTTTTTATACAGACGTTATCCGAGCAGCCGCCTGATTCTCCTCCGCCGGGGTCTCCGCCGCCGGCGCAAGCCCAAGGAGGCCGGCCATGACGCAAACCTGGGCCATTTTCCTGGAAGCCTACCGCAACCTGAACTCGAAAAAGATGTTCTGGCTGGTGCTGATCCTTTCCGTGTTGGTGGTTGTGGCCGTTGCCTGCATTGGAATCAACGAAAAAGGACTGAAGATCGCCTTCTGGCAGCTCGACAATAATGTGTTCAACACGAAACAGACGCCGCCGGAGCAATTCTATAAAATGATATTCACTTATGTCGGTATCAGTATATGGCTGTCGTGGCTGGCGACTATTTTGGCCGTAATCTCCACGGCCGGAATCTTTCCAGACCTGTTGACGAGCGGCTCGATCGACTTGTTCGTTTCCAAGCCCATTAGCCGCCTGCGCCTTTTCATCACCGAGTACGCGGCCGGACTGTTGTTCGTGGCATTACAGGTAACGGTTTTCAGCGCGGCGTGTTTTCTTGTGATCGGCCTGCGCGGCGGGGTGTGGGAGCCGGGACTTTTTCTGGCCGTCCCGATTTTGGTCTGCTTTTTCAGCTATTTATTCTCCGTGAGCACCTTGTTGGGCGTGGTCACCCGGTCCACGGTGGCGGCCTTGCTTCTGACGCTCTTGTTTTGGTTCTTCGTATGGGCGGTTGGTACGACGGAAAGTAGCTTGCTGATGTTCAAGACGATGCATGAGCGAGGCGTGGATTTCGCCTCCGTCCAGGCAGAGGCGAATGCCAATAAACAGAAAACGGCCGATAAACCCAAGACGCTCGATACGCCCGAGCGCCCGGCGGAAGCGCAGCCGGCCGACAAACCGAAAACTCCCGATATTCTCGAGCGCCCGGCGGAAGCGCAGCCGGCCGACAAATCCAAAACGGACGCGGCGGGCGATTCCAACGGTTCCCGCGCGCTTGACATCGCCCATCGCATCGTCTACGGCGTCAAGACCGTGTTGCCAAAGACCACGGAAACAATCGCGCTCTTGGAACGATCGCTGATGAAATTTGCCAAACTTCCCCAGCAGCCCCAAGGTCCTCAGACCGAGAAAATGCAGGCGGCTCAGTTGGAGTTCGTCGAAATCATCCACGGTCGATCCATCGCCTGGATCGTGGGCACGTCGCTGGGGTTCGAGGTAGTTGTTCTATTCTTGGCGGCGGTGTTTTTCTGCCGCCGGGACTACTAACCCGGAAATTCACACTAGCCCGAAGCGCAAGCGAGGGCAAACCATTTGCATCCCCTCGCTTGCGCTTCGGGCTAGTGTGAATGTTATGAATAATCCAGGTTAGGCGCCAATCGCCCGGCTCAGGCGGGCGTGTCGGTGCTTACGTCGAATCGGCGATATGCCCAGGCAATCAAGGGGACCACAAGGCAGCCGCAAGACAGCAGTCCCAGCCACGACAAGGTCAGCGCCGCGGCCCACGATCCGCCGGTGATCCAATAACCGCCCGCGCCGAGCGCCGCGGCCGCCCCGCAACCCAGGGCCAGCACAAACATCTTTACAAAAAACTCCATCATGGTTCGCCCGATTTGCTGCAAATCGCCGGGCGTGGCCGCCACCGCGCGGTTTGGGAAAAGCAGGAAGAACAAATTGTCCACGCCGAACAAAAGAAAGTTAAACGGCGGCGAGAACAGCAATGCCGCCAGGATCGTTGACCGCAAGTCTCGCGCGAAAACCGCAATGGCCGTAAAAAACAGAATGTGAATGCCCGTCATCAGCAGCACCGGCACGGCCAGTTGCCCCAGGGCGATTGCAATCGGCCGCAACGGGAGCGACTTGGCCCAGTCCATGTAATCCAAGTCGCCGCGAAAATCAAAGGCCACCGCCCGGGTCGAGAACACCGTGAGAAAGCATATCTGCGTAGTGAGGATCGTCACGGCCTCCGATGATTTCTGCATCCGGGACAACAATGGCGCCGCGGCCACGCACACAATTATCAGAAAGAAAAACAGCAGCCCGTGGACGCTCCTTATCGCAGTGGTGAGTTGCCGCCAGGCGATGGGGCCCGCTCCGCCGAGCCAGGGAAGCTGCTTGATCCGCCAAGACACCCTCGGCTTGACAACCATCCTGCCGCCCGTGCTCCGCCGACGCTGGAGCATAAGGTAACGTTTCTGGCTGGCCACAAGCGACGATTCCAGGTAATTCACGTCGATCCGAACCGCCAGGGCCAAGAGCGCCAGATCGACGGCCGCTGCCGCCGCCGCCCAGCCGATCAAGTCCGGCATAATCTTTTCGGCCGTGATGGTCCGGACGAACGGTTCAAGGGGCATAGCGAGCCAAAACCACACGGCCGAGTTGCACAAGCCGTGGGCCGCTTCCTGGAAACCCCGATTGAAAAAAGCGGGAAGCCAGCGCGCGGCAAATATGATCGCTGCACCAAGGACGACGAACATCATCGCCTTCCTCGCGCGGGTGTACATCCGCTGGGCAAGCGCCTGACCGGCCAGCACCAGCGCGGTGGTAAGCAGGTGGATGAAGACCAGCGTCAGGAAAGCGCCCAAAAAGGCCGCCGCCCAAAGGCTTGCATAACGCATTAGCATCATCGAGAAAATCAACGCGACAAACAACGACGCCACCATGCCGGATGACAATTTATAAAAAAGCAGTTGCCTGCGCGAGAACGGGCCGCTAAACAGAAAATCGACTTCGGCCGCCGTGAAATGGATTCCTTCCATGCGCGCGGCGCTGAGCACGGCCATCA